>NZ_VRVH01000270.1:0-6080 GCF_008040095.1 Methylobacterium sp. WL6
GGCCATCCCGCTGCCCAGACCCACGACTATACCCGTCACGGCACGACGACACTGTTTGCCGCACTCGACGTCCTGGCCGGTACCGTGCTCGGCCGCTGCATGCAGCGTCACCGAAACGGCGAGTTCATCCGATTCCTCAACGCCGTGAGGCCACCGTCCCGCCCGGTAAAGTGATCCACGCCATCCTCGACAACGTCGCCCCCCACAAACATCCGAAGGTGCGCGCCTGGCTCGCCCGCCACCCGCGCTGGATTTTCCACTTCACCCCGACCTCGGCCTCCTGACTCAACGCCGTCGAGGGCTTCTTCTCGGCGCTCACCCGGCGTCGGCTGCGGCGAGGCTCCTTCACCGGCGTCGTCGACCTGCAAGCGGCCATCAATCGCTACATCGCCGAGCACAACCGGAGCGCCAGACCCTTCGTCCGGACCAAACCCGCCACCGATATCCTCGCCGCCGTCAGCCGAGGCCCTGAACCATCCGTCTGAGTCACTCCACTAGGTCAGTTCGGCGAGGTGCCGGACGGATTCGCCGAGAGCCTACAAGGCGGATAGGGCTCGGTCACTAGCGCACAGATTATTGAACAAAAACGACCGCGCGCACGTTTGGTCTTAGTATCAACGCGCCGGTATTGGCGCAGCGTGAGGAACATTTATGTCGATTAAAACACTCGTACTCGCCGCCTCGTTCACCTTGGCGCTGTCCGGCGCCGCGCTCGCACAAGCAACTGGCCCCTCGGGCACGACCGGAACTGGGATGGGGACCAGCAGCACTGGCGGTTCAACCACCGGCCAGCCGAAGGAACTCGCTACCCCGGGCGGCGCGAACGCCGGCGGCGGCACGGGCTCTACCCCGATGACGGCCCCGGGAGCGAACGGGGTGAGCACAGGGACCGGTGCGCCGGGCGCTGGCTCGTCGGGCATGAGCAGCCCGTCGACAGGCGCCGCCGGAGCGCGCTGAGCGTTCGTCGCGACCGCGTTGAGCGCGTTACGCTCAATGCCTACGAGTTCGGCCCCGCCATCCGATCACTGACTGGCGGGCGCCTACTACCTTACTCCGCCATGATGGCGATGAGGGAGAAGGAGCCGGCAAGCGCAAAGGTGCCCGCTACGAGAGACGCAATCAGGAGCATGGGGAAGCCTCAGCCGCCGAAAGGCGACGCTTCCTCAACCCATAAGCTCCAACCCGGTTGCAGATGGGGGGACTGCTAGGGCGGCGAAATTTGCCCATCCTTAATCCCCGCCATCATCCCCGGCGGTATCGCTGTCACTGCCACCGAACAACCAATCGAGCGCTCCGGCTCCGACTTCGCCGGCTGCATCCCGCTGCTGACCGCTCAAGCGCGGTTCAGGATGCTCGGCCCGCACGTCGGCGAACCATAGGCGCGCGAGCTGATCAAGGGCCTCATCGGTGAGGAGCGTTCTATCGTGAGGTGGCATTTGAAGGTTTCTTGGACGGTCGGACGGTTCGGCCCCGTCCCGATCTGCTCACGGGACAGGGGAACCCCGGATCCTACCAGAGAGGCCGATACGCAACATGGCTTGGAGTAGGATGGCAGCACCCGGTTAGGGCCTCATCAAAACTACAAGCGGCGCGGCGTGCCACAATGGGGCGCTAAGTTGCGAGTTAGGCAGTATGACAATTGTTAGATCGTACAATCCGTGGGCGAGTTTCTCGGATATTTATCCGAAATAAGACAGCAAAAAGCCCGACCGTTTTCTAACCGATCGGGCCTTCATACTTTCAACCACTAAGCAGAACTTAACTTAGTAGCCGTACCCGTAGGGTCCGTAGCCATAGCGATAGAGCGGACGGCGATAGCCATAGCCGTAACCGCCGTATCCTACAGGGGCGTAGTAGCCGTCGTCATAGCCGTACCCGTAGCCGCCGTACCCGCCATAAAGGCCGCCTGCTGCAAGGCCGAGCCCAACCCCGAGACCGAGGCCCCCAAGGCCATAACCATAGCCGCGACCATAGTACCCGCGGCCATAACCACCGCCGAACCTAGCACCTCGGAAGCCGCCGCCGAACCCGCCACGACCAAAGCCACCACCACGAAACCCACCACCGCCAAAGCCGCCACCGCCGCCGAAGCCACGGGCATCAGCGCTCGCGGGCATGAAAGCGAGGGCAGCAACAAGCGCGGTCGATGCGAGTGCAAGTCGTTTCATCAGGATGATCTCCTACTTAAGCAATCTGCTAGAGTAACGCGACCACCCATTTATGCGATGCATGCAGGATCCTGACGCATTGTCGCGTTTTCTTGTCCGAATGTTTCTGACGAAAATTCGCGCTTGACCACCGGGAGATGAGCCGTAGTCGAGCGCTACATTGCCAGGAATCAAGATGGGGGGTCAGGGCCCGGCCGTGTTGCTGATTTAACCTCCTTGCCGCTCGGGTGTTCCGAGCGGCAGCCGACGCATGGCAACGGGTGTCAGAACGCGCCATGCCGAGGCGCCGAGCGGCGTCAGGCCGTCTCGGTGGCCTTCTTCCGCCCACGCGCCTTAGGGGCTGCCTCGGAGGCCTTAGCGGCCTTGGGCTTCCCCTTGGAGGTCTTGGGCGCCTCAGCAACCGTCTCGTCGGCAGCGGCGGCCATGGGGGCTGCCTTGCGCCGCTGCTGGCCGAGGCCGAGAGACCGTGCCAGCTCGGACCGCTGAGCGGAGTAGCTTGCGGCGGTCGAGGGATAGTCCGATGGCAGGCCGTAGCGCGCGCGGTAGGTCTCCATCGTGAGGCCGGCCTTGGTAACGTGGCGCTTGAGCGTTTTGTACCGCTTGCCGTCGATAAAAGAGATCAGCGCGTCCGGCGTGATCGACTTGCGGACCTGTGCCGGTGTCGGCTTCTCAGGGCCAGCGGGCTCGGCGGGCACCCCGTTCGCAAGACCGGCAAAGGCCGCGTGAACCGAAGCGATCACGTTCGCCAGTTCGGACACCGGCACGTTGTTGTTCGACACGTAGGCCGCCACGAGGTCGGCGGCGAGTTCGATGAAATTGGTCGATTGAGTTTCGACTTGTTCGTCCAAGGCCATATCCTCCACAAGAGCAGGCCTACTGCTCTACACGCTCCGCCGGATCGTCAAGTGATAGCTTGGCGGAAAATACTGAAGCCGATTGGGTATCCTCATAAAACTGTGAGAACACCCCCAAAGCACGTTCACGCAGGAACTTGGCATGACAGTCTCTGTTCCGGCTCGACGGCATGACGCCGTGGAAAGCCCTATCCATGAACAAGCTCATCCTCGGCGCGACCCTGACACTCGGCCTCTTGCTCAGTCCGAACACGGGCAGCGTCGCGGCGCCAGGCGACGGTCTCGACCCCAACGCCTCGGCGACCGGCAACAGCAACCATGCCGCCATGCATTGCAACGCCCGCGCCGGCAGCATGATAAGCCGCCGGACCGGCGTCATGCGGATGATATAGCAGCGTGTCTAGCACTGCGATGCATCTCTTATTTGAGTTAAACTAGGAAATGACCTAGAAAGAACCTACCCGGATGTCGACACCAGCTAAAAGCATCTCGCTCGACGCCGTCGCTTCCGCGGAGCGATGCGCGAGAAGCTGGGGCCGCCCATAAGGACGCCCCGACTCCGACCTACCGCTGCGATTGCCAAAGCTATTCAATCTTTGCGGCATGAATGCATAACACAAACGCCCCATGCGTTCTATTGACGCGCGAGACTTGTATTGGCTTTTATATCGGCGATACTGTTTTGCATCAAAGCCGAGAGAATAATCCGATTATGCACAAAAATCAATCACAAAGCGCCGATGCGGTTGCGCTGGCCAGCAAACTTGTGATGGCCTACGTCTCAAACAATCACATGCCGGCAACGGAGCTTCCGGCATTGATCAGCACCGTTCATGCAGCCCTCAATGGTATCGCCAGCGGGACAGCCACCGGTGGTGCCAGCGTTTCGAACAAGGAAGTCGCCTTTCCGACACCGGTAGAGATCCGCAAATCGATCCGGCCCGACGGGCTGGTCAGCTTCATCGACGGCAAGCCCTACAAGACCCTCAAGCGTCACCTGACCGGTCACGGGCTCGGCCCGCAAAGCTACCGCAAACGCTTCGGCTTGCCGGCCGACTACCCCATGACCGCAGCGAGTTACTCCGAAAAACGATCGGCCCTCGCGCGCGAGCTCGGCCTAGGTCGGCCTGGCCGCATGGCTGCCTGAGGGGGCCACAGAGCCCGCCGCTAGACCGCGGCGGGCTTAGGGGTGGCTCAACCGGCCCCGTAGCCGCCTTTTGAGTTGCTAGAGCCGGTCGACGGCGGCTTCCCATCATAGCCGCCACTCTCGGGCGCACGATCCGGCTTCGGATTAGGCAGCCCGGGAGAGGTGGGACCCGCGCTCTCGGCCGGAGGCGCCGGTGCCTTCGCGGGATCGAGCGGATGGCCAGGCGGTAGGGTGCCGATCGCCTCTGTCTTAGTCGCGTCGTTGTTGCTCATGGTGTGCTCCACGGATGACCTACGAAGCGAAGGCGGCGACCGGCTGGATGTTCCGGTGGCCGAGCTACTGCCCGTTCTGTCTGCGCACGTAGAGGAAGGCGCCTACGACCGCGGCGATATCCAAGGCTCCGATGACCATTGCCGCGGAGGGATAACCAAGAGTGAGAGCGAGAGCAGCGACGGCAAGGGCAGATAGAGAGAAGGCGATAGCCGCCCATTGGCCAAGCCGAACTGTTTGAAGATTGCCCTTGAGCGAAGACTTTTCTAGCTCTCGACGGTGCTGAGCCTCCTGCTCCCACATCGCGAAGATGCGCTCGGGTGCATCAGGCACGAGCTGGCGGAATTGATCGAGCACGACCGGCGGTGGCAAAGGCCCCTGCCAGAATTCATTGCGCTCGATGACGGTAGGCTGCTGATCCTGCGAAGGCTGCTGCCGCGCCGGAGGGTTACCTTTGGGCCGTCTCGACACGCGCACGCTCACGATCAATCACACGGCGCATGTCGTCTCCGATCCGCGCGCTATCACCCCGTAAGGCCTCTAGATCTGTGCGGGATGGTGCGCGCGTATTGGGTGAGACCGCCGGCCAAATGGACGCAAGGGTGCTGAGGCCGGCAACGAAGCTGCCGACGCGCGTACGCCGCTGAGCGGGACGGACTGCGTTATTCCTCATGCCCTCTCATGTACGCCGTACATGGAACGCGTCAATGCCAACCCCCAATTGCGGTTTACCGAGGCTGATCACGCTGAGCGTGTCGCTCGCCAGCCTCTCCCGGCTGGAAGGTGCCGGCCGCGCCCGACAGGTTCAGCAGGCCGCCGGCTCTCGGTGTTCATCGTCACCGCCGAGTGGACGAGATCCTCCATCATGAAAGGTAACCTGGGGTCGAATGTAGGCCTAGTATCTCTGCGGATGGAAGAGGACTGAAACGCGTGCCGCTCCGCTACCCACCTTTCGAAGTCGTCACATTGAAGCTAGAATAGAGCCCAGCGGAACTCACAAGCCAGCCATGCCGGCCGCGTTCTGCTTAAAAAGCTTTCCGCTCTGGATGTAACCGGCGGTCGTGTCGAACTTCCGATGGCGCAGTTGGCGTTGGATCGCCTAGCCTGGTGCGTCGATCGCGGCGGCCATGGTCGCGTGAAACATCACTCACAGCCCTGCTCGAGCCGCGTCAAAGCAGGGGGCTTGGCGTGAACCGTCCCCGGCAAAAGGCAAAACATCATCGTTTCGGGAAGCGATCCCGATTGACATCAGGCGGTCCCCGGACCTCATTCGATTTTCGACGGCCTCATCCTTGCCGGGGTGGGGCCGTTGGCGTTTTGGGCTTAAGTCTTTCTCGCGGCCTTGATCCCTTGTTTCAGCCGGCTCACGACTTGCACGGGGCGCGCCATAGCCGGACATGGCATGTCGGCCGGCAGGCACGGTTAAGTCAACGTCGAACGGCCGGCATCTTCAGGAAGCGTTTACGCTTCCGGCGTCCCTTCGCGCCTTACAAGCGCCGGAGGACAGCAGGCCGATGAGCACTCAGCCCGACAAGCCTTCACCCCTGCCGATCATAGAGCCGTGGCGCATTGCCGTGCTCGTGTTGATCCTCGGTGGCGCCATGCTGTTTGTGCACGCAGTCGTTCCAGTCGGTGCCTAAC
>NZ_VRVH01000271.1:0-6069 GCF_008040095.1 Methylobacterium sp. WL6
GCCCGGTCGCGCTCAGGCGGCGTGTCGTCGGCCGTTCGCCGCGCCCGCCGTGCCGAGATCCGCCGGGGCATCGAGGACGCCCGTCGCCCGCACCACTCCTTCGGCGCCGGTGAGCGCGCCCGCCCGCAACTCGAGGCCGAGGAAGCGTTCGCGCGCGAACGGGCCGGGCAGCGTGAGGTCGGCCGCCAGCGCCCCCGAGAAGCCGAAGCGGTCGTAGTAGGGCGCGTCGCCCACGAGCAGCACGGCGCCGTGCCCGAGGGATTCGGCGCGTCCGAGGGCGGCATGCATCATGACCCGGCCGAGGCCCTGTCGCTGCAGCGCCGGGTCGACGGCGAGCGGCCCGAGAAGCAGGGCCGGCCGGGCGCCGGCCTCGACGGTCCAGAGCCGCAGCGTCCCGATCAGGCGCCCGTGGCGGGTCGCCGAGAAGGCGAGGCCGCGGGCGGGCAGGCGGCCTTCCCGCAGGCGCTCCGAAGTCTTCGCGCTGCGGTTCGCCCCGAAGCAGGCGTCGAGCAGGCGCTCGCGCGCCGCGACGTCGAGATGATGCTCCGCCCGGATCTGGATCATGACCGTAATCGCCCCGTCATGGCGTGACGCTCGAGGATCCGCGCATCCCTGCCGGCGACCGGATGAGAGCCGGCCGATCGGGATGCGCGGTCTGGGTTCAGATGCCGTAACGACCCGCGGCCGCCGAAGGTGCGGATCGGGTCAGATCACGATCTGTTGCAGCGGCGGGAAACCGTTGAAGGCGACCGCGGCGTAGGTCGTGGTGTAGGCGCCGGTGCCCTCGATCAGCACCTTGTCGCCGATGGAGAGGGAGACCGGCAGCGGGTAGTGATCGCGCTCGTAGAGCACGTCCATCGAGTCGCAGGTTGGGCCGGCCAGCACGCACGGCGCCATCCGGTCGCCGTCATGCGCAGTGCGGACGGGATAGCGGATCGACTCGTCCATGGTCTCGGCCAGCCCCCCGAACTTGCCGATGTCGAGGTAGACCCAGCGCACCTCGTCCTCCGCGGCCGACTTCTTCGAGATCAGCACGACCTCGGCCTCGATCAGGCCGGCGTTGCCGACCATGCCGCGGCCCGGCTCGATGATCGTCTCGGGCAGCTGGTTGCCGAAGTGCTTGGTGAGCGCGCGGAAGATCGCGTCGCCGTAGGATTCCACGCCCGGCACCTGCTTGAGGTACTTCGTGGGGAAGCCGCCGCCGAGGTTGACCATCGACAGGCCGATGCCGCGGAGCGCGCACTCGCGGAAGATGGTCGAGGCGGAGGCGAGCGCTCCGTCCCAGGCCTCGGTGTTGCCCTGCTGCGAGCCGACGTGGAACGAGACGCCGTAGGCCGAGAGGCCCTGGCGATGGGCGTGATCCAGCACGTCGACCGCCATCTCCGGCTCGCAGCCGAACTTGCGCGACAGCGGCCAGTCGGCGCCGGCTCCGTCGCACAGGATGCGACAGAACACCTGCACCGCCCCGGCCTCGATCCCGGCGGCGGCGGCGGCGCGGACGATCTTCTCGACCTCGGCCTCGCAATCGACCGCGAACAAGCGGATGCCGAGACGGAGCGCGCGGCCGATGCAGCGCTCCTTCTTGATGGTGTTGCCGAAGGAGATCCGCTCGGCGGTGGCGCCGGACGCGAGCGCCATCTCGATCTCGGCGACCGACGCGGTGTCGAAGCACGAGCCCATGTCGGCCAAGAGGCGCAGCACCTCGGGGGCCGGATTGGCCTTCACCGCGTAGAACACGCGGGTGTCGGGCAGCGCGCGGGCGAACGCGGTGTAGTTGTCCCGGACCACGTCGAGGTCGAGCACCATCACGGGGCCCTCGTCGCGGCCGAGGTCGCGGCGGACGCGCAGGAAGTCGCGGATGCGATCGGTCATGTCGATTCCAACCCACAGGTTCGCGGGGCCGCCCACGGGGGAGCGCGCCGTCGAAGATGTGACGGTCCAGGCGGACCGCCGGCGTCTGGGGCCGATGCGTCGCGCGGACCCGCGCGCTGTGGAGACGCGACGATCCGTGCGGGCGCGAAGAGCACCCGGAGGCTGCCGT
The DNA here is from genome assembly GCF_008040095.1 of Methylobacterium sp. WL6. Classification (NCBI taxonomy): domain Bacteria; kingdom Pseudomonadati; phylum Pseudomonadota; class Alphaproteobacteria; order Hyphomicrobiales; family Methylobacteriaceae; genus Methylobacterium; species Methylobacterium sp. WL6. The sequence goes on from NZ_VRVH01000271.1 coordinate 2,042, forward strand.
GGATTGGACGGGGTTTTCCCATCCGCACGCCGGGCAAGGAGAAACAAGCCTCTTCGGTGCCGGCCTTTGGAGGGCCGACGAGACCAAAAAAGCCCGTTCGTCGTTGCTTTAAGCTGCGTCCCCCGTGGAGAGCGGGGTTCGCCGGTTTCGCCTCCGGCTGCCGGTTGTTGTCGGGGTCCGGTGTCGCCACCTGGATGCCGGCCGGAGGGGATCCACCCTGTCGACCATCGATCCTTTAAGACCCCTGGCGGCTGTCCGGCAGTTGGCCGGATGCCCACCAACCGACACGCGGCCACAGGCACGTGCGAAATTGGGCAGGGCGGATATACGGACGCCGCCGCGCCATCACAAGGAGAAATTGCCGCCACGCGGTGGGATTCCCTGTGCAGAGCGGGCAGCTGTTGCCAAAACGCAGCGCTCGGCCGTGGCCGGGCTTCCCAAGCGCGCGAAGAGGGGGCATCTGACGTCGGTCGACGGTGGCGACGCCCTGCCGGTCCGCGGCATCCGGGCGTCGTGCTGCGCGTGCGGCGGGCGGTGAGCGGCGGTCATCATGGTCGGGGTGAGACGGCGGACGATTCGGCCCCGGGGGACCGCGTGAGCCCGCAAGCCGACGGCGAGCTGAAGATCCGCCTCGCGCGCCTCGACGATCTCGATGCCCTGGTCGCCCTGGAGAACGCGACCTTCTCGACCGACCGCGCCGAGCGGCGTGCGATCCGCCACGCGATCCGCTCGCCCTCGATGAGCGTGCTGGTCGCCTTGCTGGAGGAGGAGGACGGGACCAACGTCCTCATCGGCGCGGCGACGCTCGAGCTCCGCCGCAACAGCCGCAACGCGCGGCTCTCGTCGATCGCGGTGTCGTCGTCCCGTTCGGGTCTCGGCCTCGGCGGGCGGCTGATGCAGGCGGTGGAGGACGAGGCCCGCCGCCACGGCTGCACCCGCCTGCGCCTCGAGGTCCGCGCCGACAACGGCGCCGGCCTGCGCCTGTACGAGCGGCGCGGCTACACCCGCTTCGACGTGCGCGAGGATTATTACGAGGATGGGATGGAGGCGTGGCGCTACGAGCGCCCGCTCGTCGACGACGCGCCGGGCACGGCGCAGGTGCCGCCCCGGCAGCGCCGGAGCGGCTGAGGCCGAAAGATCAGTCGCAGCGCTCCTTGCGCACCGTCTTGCGGTCGCCCTCGTCGTTGGTCGACGTGACCGTCTTCGTGGAGCAGCCGTCGCTGCTCTCGCGGGTCTCGACCGTCTTGCTCTCGGTCGCCGGCCGGTCGACGACGACGGTGTCCGGCGCGCCGCGCTCGATCACGGTGGTCTGGGCGGTGGCGGCCTGAACGCCCGCGAGGGCGAGGATTGCGGCGGCGGGAACGAGGATGCGCATCTGACGGGGACTCCGGGGAAGGTTTGGACCGGACGCGGAAACGGCCTTCGGCGCCAAACCGTTCCGGCGCGCCCTCGTCGTGCCGGATTCAGGGAATCTTACCGGCGCGGCGCTAGATCGAGGCCGCAGGCCGCGCTCGCTCGTGCCGGTTCGTCCCCGAAGGCTCGTTCGTCCCCGAAGGCTCGTCCATGGCCGTGATCGCCGCTTTCGTCCTGAATGCCGGGCTGAACTTCGTCCTCGGCCTGTTCATCGCCAAGCTGCTCGGGCCGGCCGACTTCGGACGGTTCGCACTGGCCACCGCGGGCACCCTGGTGATCACTACCGTGCTGTTCGAATGGCTGCGCCTGTCGGCGACGCGGTTCTATTCCGTGCGCGTGCGCCTCGACGAGCCGTGGATCCGCCACGGCCTCGACCGGGCCTACGCCATCCTCGCGGCGCTGCTGTTGTCCGCCGCGGCCATCGCCGGCGGCCTCGGTCTCGGCGACGGCCCCGACGGCCACGCCGCGATCCTGTCCGGCGCGATGCTGGCGGCGCTCGGCATCGGCGTGTTCGACTACCACGCCGCGCTCGCCCGCGCCCGCTTCGACGGTAAGCTCTACTTCGGCCTCGTCGCGGTGAAGAACGTGCTGGCCTTCGCGATGATGGCGGCGGCCGCCTGGTATCTGCGCCAGCCGGCCTGGGTGCTGGCCGCCGCCGGGCTGAGCCAGCTCCTCGCGGTGCTGATCCTGCGCCACCCGCTGCGCGACCCGGTGACGACGGTGGAGCATCATCGCCGGCGCGAGACCTGGACGCTGTTCCTGCGCTACGGACTGCCGCTGATCGCGGCCAACGCCGTCTACCAGCTCCTGCCGTTCCTCAACCGCGGCACCATCGCGGCGCAGGCGGGATTCGCCGAGGCCGGCTACTTCGCCCTCGCCGCCGACGTGACCGCACGCAGCCTGACCATGCTCGGCACGGCGCTCGACCTGCTGCTGTTCCAGCTCGCGGTCCGCGTCGAGGAGCTGCACGGACGTGCGGCGGCTGAACGTCAGGTCGCCGCCAACGCCGCCACGGTCTTCGCGCTGCTGCTGCCCTGCGCCGTCGGGTTCTGGGCGGTGCTGCCAGCGCTCGAGGCGCTCGTGGTGCCGGAGGCCTATCGCGGGCCGTTCGCCCTCTACGCGCTGCTGCTGATCCCGGGCCTGTTCTGCCTCGCGATGATGTTCTTCGCGATCAACCCGGTGTTCCAGATCCGTCGCCGCACCCTGCCGGTGATCGCGGCCGCGGCGGCCGGGCTCGCCGTCAACGGGCTCGGCCTGCTCGTCCTGCCGCCGCTGCTCGGCGGCGCCGGCGTGGCGCTGGCCCAGACGCTGGCGCTCGGCGCGGCCTTCGCCTGGCTGGCCGTGCGGGCCCTGACCGGACGCGACCGGCTCGTGCTGCCCTGGAGCGAGATCCTGTCGGCGAGCGCCGCCTGCGGCGCCATGGCCCTGGCGCTCACGCCGTTGCGCCATCTCGATCCGCCGCTCGCGCTCGGCCTCGCCGTGCCGCTCGGCGCCGGCCTCTACGCGGCCCTGGTGTGGATCTTCGACATCGCCGGCCTGCGCAGCCAGGTCGCGGGGCGCGTCCGTTCCGCCCATCCCCTGGCCGCAGAGTAGAGCGGTTCCACTTTGCAAGGCGGCCGCGATCCCGCATGATCGCGGCCACAAGGATGCCGCGCAGAAGGCATCCGCCGAAAACACGCGACCGGGCAGGAAACGATGCCATTCTACGAGCCCCGCGACGAGGGCGAGGCGGCCGAGATCGTCGGTGCGGCCGCCGGCCGGTCCGAGCGCCTGCGCCTCGTGGGCGGTGACACCATGGCCGGGATCGGCCGGCCAGCGCAGGACGAGGCGACCCTGTCGGCGCGGGCGCTCTCCGGGATCACCCTGTACGAGCCGGCCGAGATGGTGATCGCGGCGCGCGCCGGCACGCCGCTCTCGGAGGTCCAGGCGCTGCTCGCCGCGCGCGGCCAGATGCTGCCGTTCGAGCCGATGGACGCCCGGGCCCTGATGGGCAGCGCCGGCGCGCCGAGCTTCGGCGCGGTCGCGGCGGCCAACAATTCCGGGCCGCGCCGCATCAACGCCGGGGCCGCCCGCGACAGCCTGATCGGCGTGCGCTTCGTCAACGGCCGCGGGCAGCCGATCAAGTCCGGCGGCCGGGTGATGAAGAACGTCACCGGCCTCGACCTCGTGAAGCTGATGGCCGGCTCCTGGGGCACCCTCGGGCTGCTGACCGAGGTCACCTTCAAGGTGCTGCCGGTGCAGGAACGCATCGCGACCCTGGTCTTCTCGGGGCTCGACGACGCCCGCGCCGTCGCCGCGCTCGCCGCCGCGCTGGGCTCGCCGTTCGAGCTCACCGGCGCGGCGCACCTCCCCGCGGGGATCGACGGCGAGGACCCCCGCACGCTGATGCGCCTCGAAGGCTTCTCCGACTCCCTCGACTACCGCATCGGCGAGCTGCGCAAGCTCCTGAAGCGCTTCGGCGCCGCCGAAATCCTCGATGGCGAGCCCGGCGCCGCCTTGTGGACGGCGATCCGCGACGCGACGCCGTTCGCCGGCTCGGCGGACGCCGTGTGGCGTCTCTCGACCGCGCCGACGTGCGGGCCGGCGCTCGCCGCCGCGATCGGACGCGACGCCAT
>NZ_VRVH01000272.1:0-6052 GCF_008040095.1 Methylobacterium sp. WL6
GCATCGAAGCGGGTTCGGCCGCCGCCCGGTCCCGCTTGGCGTTCCGGGCCTGCGCGAGGCTGCGAGCCGCCGCATCGGACGGCAGGAGCGCGGGATCGTCGATCAGGGCCGCCGCGGGCTGGGACAGCTGCGCGGCGAGCCATCCGCGGGGATCGCCGGCGATGCGGGCGGTCTCGCCCGGCCGTGCGCCGATCCCGAACCGGTTGAGTGCAAGGACCGCATCCGTGGTCATCGCTTCGATCCCTCGCGGCGCGCCGAACCGGCGGCCTGGATCGGACCTTCGCGCCCGCCTGTCGCGCAACGATCCCAGGTTCGAAAACTTTCTTGCCGAGCTGTCGCAGGCCCGGCGGGCGGTTACATCTTGCGACGTTGTTTCCGCGCGGTCCGGCCGGCCCGGCCGCTAGGATCGGCCGGCGGAAGGCCCGACGACGAAGGCTCGACGACATGGACGCTGCCCACCTGCTGGTCGTCGACGACCACCGCGACATCCGCGATCCGCTGGCCGCCTACCTGCGCCGGCACGACCTGCGGGTGAGCGTGGCGGCCGACGCCGCGGCGGCGCGGGCGATCCTCGGCACCAGCGCCATCGACCTCGTCGTCCTCGACGTGATGATGCCCGGCGAGGACGGGCTCTCGCTCTGTCGCCACATCCGCGAGGTGCACGACACGCCGGTGATCCTGCTGACCGCGATGGCCGAGCAGACCGACCGCATCGTCGGGCTGGAGATCGGCGCGGACGACTACGTGACCAAGCCGTTCGACCCGCGGGAGCTGCTCGCCCGGGTGAAGAACCTGCTGCGCCGGGCCGCCGCCCTGCCGCGCGAGCGCGCCGAACCCGGCGCGCGGCGCCTCGCCTTCGACCGCTGGATCCTGGATAGCGACCGGCGCGAGCTCGTCGACGGGGCGGGTGAGGCGGTCGTGCTCAGCACCGCGGAGTTCCGCCTGCTCGCCGCGCTGGTGCGGCGCCCGCGGGTGGTGCTGTCGCGCGACCAGCTCCTCGACCTGACGAGCGGCCGCACCGCCCAGGCCTTCGACCGCAGCATCGACAACCAGGTCAGCCGGCTTCGGCGCAAGCTCGAGCGCGATCCCGCCCATCCCGAGCTGCTCAAGACGGTGTGGGGCGGCGGCTACGTCTTCGCCACCGACGTGCGGGAGGTCCGGTGAGCCGCCTCGTGCCGCGCTCGCTCGTCTGGCGGCTGGCGCTGCTCCTGGTGCTGGCGGTGGTGGCCGCGCAGGCCGCGGCCTTCGCGATGTTCGCGAGCGAGGCGACCCGCGTCGGGCGCGCCGCCGGCCGCACCCAGGTGATCGACCGCATCGCCATCCTCGTCCGCCTGCTCGACACGGTGCCGGCGGACGCGGTCCCAGGAACCATCGCGGCCTTCAACTCGCCCAGGCACCACTTCTCGATCGGCCCGGCGAGCCTCGTCCCCGACGGGGCGATGGACGCCGACGAGGCCCGGCTGGCGCACGGCCTCGACCGCCGCCTGCAGGCGGATGCGACCGAGGCGCGCCTGCTCCTGGTCAAGCGCGACTCGGTCAGGCGCGACGTCGCCGACGTCGCCGACGACCCGCCGGCCGAGGGACGCCGGGCCAAGCCGGAGGCGCTCCAGGTCTCGGTGCACCTCGCCGACGGGCGCTGGCTCAACGGCGAGGCGCCGGTCGCGCTGCCGACGCCGCCCTGGATGCGGATCGGCCTGTTCCAGATCGCCGCCAGCGTCGTCGCCGTGCTCGCCGTGGTCGGTCTCGGGCTGCGCGGGGTGGTCGGGCCGGTGACAGCCCTGGCGCAGGCCGCCGAGGAGGCCGGGCGCGGCACGATGGTCGCGCCGTTGCCGGAATCGGGCCCCGCGGAACTGCGGACGATGACGATCGCCTTCAACCGGATGCAGGCACGGCTCCGGGCCTACGTCGACGATCGCACCCGGATGCTCGCCGCCGTCAGCCACGACCTGCGCACGCCGATCGCCTCGCTGTGGCTGCGCGCGGAGATGGTGGAGGACGAGGACCTCCGCGCCGGCATGGTGCGGACGCTGGGCGACATGAAGCGGATGGTGGAGGCGACGCTGTCCTTCGCCCGCGACGACGCCGCCTCGCAGGCGAGCGGGCCCCTCGACCTCGCCGAGCTCGCCCGCACGCTGGCCTCGGACCACGCCGCGCTCGGCCGCGACGTCACCCTGTCCGCCCCAGAAGCCCTTCCCTTCGCCGGCCGGCCCGACGCCCTGAGGCGGGCGCTCGACAACCTCGTCGAGAATGCGGTCCGCTACGGGCGACGCGCGCGCCTCGCGCTCGATCGCGACGGCGCGGACGTGCGCATCCGGGTCGAGGACGACGGGCCGGGCATCCCTGCCGACCGGGTCGAGGCGATGTTCGAGCCCTTCGCCCGGCTCGACGATTCGCGCAGCGACGAGACCGGCGGCACCGGCCTCGGGCTCGCCATCGCGCGCTCGGCGATCCGCGCGCATGGCGGCGAGATCCGGCTGCACAACCTGCCGCAAGGGGGCCTGCGCGCGGAGGTCGTCCTGCCCGGGGCGGGACGCTGACGCCGGTCGCGGCGTTCAGCCGGTCTCCGGCGACGCGCGCATGAAACCGAAGTCGCAGCCCGCGTCGGCCTGCTCGACCGTCTCGTAGAGCAGGCGCGCGTAGCCGCGGGCGGCCCAGGCCGGGCGCTCGGCCGGACCCGCCTCGGACCGGCGCCGCTCCAGCTCGGCGTCGTCCACCAGGAGGTCGATGCGACGGGCCGCCGTGTCGAGGCGGATGCGGTCGCCGGTGCGGACGAGCCCGAGCGGGCCGCCGTCGGCCGATTCCGGGGTGACGTGCAGCACGATCGTGCCGAAGGCGGTGCCGCTCATCCGCGCATCGGAGATGCGGACCATGTCCTTCACCCCAGCGGCGAGGATCTTCTTCGGGATCGGCAGGTAGCCGGCCTCGGGCATGCCGGGCGCGCCCTTGGGGCCCGCGTTCTGCAGGACGAACACGTCGTCGGGGCCGACGTCGAGGTCGGGGTCGTCGATCCGCGCGGTCATGTCGGGGATCGAGGCGAACACCACCGCGCGGCCCTCGTGCTGGAGCAGCGCCGGGCTCGCGGCGCTGTGCTTGATCACGGCGCCCCGCGGCGCGAGGTTGCCGCGCAGGACCGCCATCGCGCCCAGCGGCTTGATCGGGTTGTCCCGCGACCGGATCACCGTCTGGCCCGGGACGTCCTCGGCCGCCGCGGCCACGTCGCGGAGCGTCCCGCCGGCCACCGTCCCGGCGTCGAGGTCGATCAGGTCCCCGAGCTGCGCCATCAGCTTCGGAACGCCGCCGGCATGGTGGAAATGCTCCATGTAGTGGTCGCCGGACGGCTTCAGGTCGACCAGCACCGGCACCGCACGGCCGAGCCGGTCGAAGGCGTCGAGGTCGATTCCGTGCGGCGTGCGGTTGGCGATGGCGGTGAGGTGGATCAGCCCGTTGGTCGAGCCGCCGATCGCCTGGAGCACCACCTGCGCGTTGCGGAACGCGTCCGGCGTCAGGAGCTCGCTCGGGCGGGGACCGCCCGAGACCGCCATCTCGGCGGCGCGCCGGCCGCTGGCCTCGGCGAGCCGGATGCGCTCGGCGTGCGGCGCGGGGATCGTCGCCGACATCGGCAGCGACAGGCCGAGCGCCTCGGCGATGCAGGCCATGGTGCTGGCCGTGCCCATCACCATGCAGGTGCCGACGGAGGGCGCGAGCCGGCCCTCGACGGCGGCGATCTCGGCCTCGTCGAGCTGGCCGGCGCGGTGCGCGCTCCAGAGCCGGCGGCAATCGGTGCAGGCGCCCAAAACCTCGCCCTTGTGGTGGCCCACCACCATCGGCCCGGTCGGGATCACCACCGTCGGCAGGTCGGCGCTGGCCGCGGCCATGATCTGAGCCGGAAGCGTCTTGTCGCAGCCGCCGATGACGATCACCGCGTCCATCGGCTGGGCGCGGATCATCTCCTCGGTCTCCATCGCCATCAGGTTGCGCAGGAACATCGAGGTCGGGTGCGCGAAGCTCTCGTGGATCGAGATGGTGGGGAACACCATCGGCATCGCGCCGGCGAGCATGACACCGCGCTTGGCCGCCTCGATCAGCGCCGGCACGTTGCCGTGGCATGGATTGAAGTCGCTGGCCGTGTTGGTGATGCCGACGATCGGCCGGTCGAGGGCGTCGTCGGAATAGCCCGCCGCCTTGATGAAGGCCTTGCGCAGGAACAGCGAGAACCCGGCATCGCCGTAGCTGGTGAGACCCTTTCGCAGACCCTTACTCATCGTGCCGTTCCTCGCTCCGATCCAGGTTCACACACTCGGCGGCTCGGTTTCGGATCGGGGGCCGCCCGGCTCCCTCTCCCATGGGGAGAGGATTGAAGTGAGAGGCGTGACCTCTCCGGAGGCTCACGCCCCTCATCCTGTCCTTCTCCCCCATGGGAGAAGGGACCCGCGCGATGTCACGGCTCCCAAGCGCCGTGTGCGCCCGCCTCCGCGCGCGCACCGCCAGCCGTCAGCGTTCCAGCGCGGCCGGGTTCACGAGGTTCCGCGGCCGCTCGCCGGACAGGATCCTGAGCATCTCCTCCACCGCCCCGAGGCCCATCGCGCGCAGGCTCGTGGCGGTGGTTCCGGCGACGTGCGGCGTCAGCAGCAGGTTCGGGCAGGCGTGGAGCGGATGGTCGGGCGCCAGCGGCTGATGCTCGAACACGTCGAGCGCCGCGCCGCCGAGCCGGCCGGCGTTCAGCGCCGCCACCACCGCGTCGGTCACGACGATCGGCCCGCGGGCGACGTTGATCAGCACCGCACCCGGGCGCATCCGCCCGATCAGCGCGGCGTCGACCAGCCCGCGCGTGGCGTCGGTGAGCGGGCAGGCGATCACCACCGCGTCGCTGCCCGAGAACAGCGTCGCGACGTCCACCGGCTCGACGAGCCCGCCATGGTCCGATGCGGTCCGCGACGCCCCGAGCACGCGCAGGCCGAAGCCGTGGCGGGCGATTCCCGCGACGCGGCGGCCGATCTCGCCCATCCCGAGGATGCCGAGCGTGGTGCCGCCGATCTCGGCGAGGTCGTTGGCGCGGGTCTTGGCCGCGAGCCAGCCGTCCCGGCGCAGGCCGGCATCGACCTCGGCGAGCCGCCGCCGCAGGGCGAGGAGGGCGGAGAAGACGTACTCGGCCACCGCCCCGGTGTTGCTGCCGGGCAGGTTCGCCACCGGGATCCCGCGGGCAGTGGCGGCCGCCAGCGGCACGAAGTCCAGCCCGACGCCGTGGCGGACGATGCCGCGAAGCTTCGGCGCGTGGTCGAGGATGTCGTTGGGCAGCTGCGCGCGCACGATCATCCCGGCGGCGTCGGGGGCGAGCGCCCGCAGGGAGGACGCCGCCGTGTCGGGGGCGACGACGACGCGGGCATGGGGCGCTAGCATCGCGACCGCGTCGGGGTGGATCGGGTTGGTGAGGAGGACGAGGGGCAGGGGGGTCAAGGAACGGCCTTTCTCGCCTTGGGCAACTCAGCCCGTGAAGCGCGCCAGCGTGACCGCCGTGTCGCCGTAGATCCGCCGTTCCAGGTCCGTGAACCCCGCCGGCAGAGCGACGACCGCGTCGGCGGATTCCTCGATCACCACCAGGGCGTCGGGCGTCAGCCAGCCGCCCTGCGCGGCCGCCGTCAGCGCTGCGGGCGCCAGGTCGCGGCCGTAGGGCGGATCGCAGAACACCAGGGAGAAGCGACCGGTGGTGCCCGAGGGGCCGAGCTTGGTCGCGTCCCGCCGGAACAGGCGGGTGCGCCCCTCGGCGCCGAACTGCTCGATGTTCTCGCGGATGACGCCGCGCGCCTCCGCCCCCTCGTCGACCAGCAGCGCGTAGGCCGCGCCGCGGGACAGCGCCTCGAAGCTCAGCGCGCCGGTGCCGGCGAACAGGTCGAGGATGCGGGCGCCCGGCACCGCGTCGTCGTAGGCGTGGGCCAGAACGTTGAACAACGCCTCCCGCAGGCGGTCCGAGGTCGGGCGGATCGCGTCGGAGCGCGGGGTGGCGAGGCGCCGGCCGCGCCAATCCCCGCCGACGATCCTCACCGCCCGCCGCGGC
>NZ_VRVH01000273.1:0-5996 GCF_008040095.1 Methylobacterium sp. WL6
GGGCATCGCCGCCGGCCGTCGCGGCGCGGCGCGGACGCGCGGTCGCGGCGCATGCGAGCTACCGCGACTGGTCGGAGCGACCGGCGGCGACGCCCGGCGCCTTCCAGTACGGCGAGGCGGTGACCTTCCTGCGCGGGCGGCTGCCGGCCGACGCGATCCTCTGCAACGGGGCGGGCAACTTCGCCACCTGGATCCACCGCTACTACCGGTTCCGGGATTTCCGCACCCAGCTCGCGCCGACCTCGGGCTCGATGGGCTACGGCGTGCCCGCCGCGATCATGGCCAAGCGCACGCACCCCGAGCGCATCGTGGTCGCGCTCGCGGGCGACGGCGACCTGCTGATGACCGGCCAGGAATTCGCGACCGCCGTGCAATACGCGATCCCGGTCGTCGTCGTGGTGCTCGACAACGGCATGTACGGCACCATCCGCATGCATCAGGAGCGCGAATATCCCGGCCGCGTCTCCGGCACGCGGCTGCGCAACCCGGATTTCGCGGCGCTGGCCCGCGCCTATGGCGGCCACGGCGAGCGCGTGGAGCGGACGGAGGACTTCGCGCCGGCCTTCGAGCGGGCGCTCGCCTCCGGGCTGCCGGCGATGCTGCACTGCCTCGTCGACCCGCAGGCGCTGACGCCGACCCAGACCCTCGACGCGATCCGCGCCGGCGCGGTCGCGCAAGGCAAGGGCAAAGGCACGGGTCCCGACACGGGCGGCGAGGGCCCGGACGACGTTTGACGCGCCGTCCGCCGGGAGCCGCATCGTCAGAAGATCGAGATCAGCAGGATGCCGGCCACCATCAGCGCGGCGCCCCCGAGCCGCGCCGGGCCGGCCTTGACCTGCTTCATGCCGACCCAGCCGAAATGGTCGAGCGCCACCGAGGTCAGCAGGTTGGCGGTGATCAAGAGGCCGTTGAAGGCGCCGGCGCCGACCGTGTCGACGAACAGCAGGCCGCCGAACACCGCCACCGCGGCCGGTGATGCCGGCGAGCGGCATTCACCAGCGCACGCCCTTCACGTCCTCGCGGGTCGGGAGCGGCGTCGGCCGCACCAGGAACACCAGCGCGAACACGAAGACGACGGGCAGGAACGAGACGGTCGCCGCGAGCCAGGGGTTCACCAGGGCGCCGCGCAGCTGGGAGTTCCACACCACGCCCACCGCCTGCAGGATGCCCGCGACGACGATGAATGGGTAGAGCAGCTTCGGGTTGAGGCCGTGGCCCTCGTCCTTCTCCCCGCCCGTGTCGGCGGTGGTGCGGGCGATGAAGAAGACGCCGACGGCCATCAGCAGGCCGCCGAGCCACGGCATCGGCTTGAAGCCGCCGCCCTGCAGCCCGAACAGGCCGAACGCATCCATCGCCAGCGAGGCCAGGATGTTGGCCGTCAGCGTCAGGCCGTTGAACGGCCCGGCGCCGACCTTGTCGATGAAGGCGAGGCCGCCGAACACCGCGACCGCGCCCGCGACGCCGCCGAGCGGGGCGTACCAGGGCATCTTGCCCAGCGTCTCCAGGGTCGGGAGCGGCACCGGCATGATGAAGAACAACGTCGCGAACACGAACACGATCGGGGCGAACGACACCGTCGCCGCCAGCCAGGGGTTCACCAGCCGCCCCCGCAGCTGGGCGTTCATGGAGTTGCCGAGCGCCTGCAGGGCGCCGGCGACGAGGATGAAGGGATAGAGCAGGGCGGCGTTCACGGGGGGATCTCCGATCCGAAGGGCTGAGGGCTTGGCCGAGGCGTCAGACGAGGAGCAGGCCGGCGAGCGCCAGCGCCAGCGCCGGCGGCATCACCAGCAGGCCGAGCTTGAGGAAGCGCCAGAAGCCGACATCCTCGCCCTCGCGCCGGATCGCGGTGAGCCAGAGGATCGTGGCGAGCGAGCCGGTGACCGAGAGGTTCGGCCCGAGGTCGACGCCGATCAGGATCGCGGCGGCGATGGTCTTCGAGACGGCCGCGGCATGGACCGCGGCGCCGGCGAGGAGGCCCGCCGGCAGGTTGTTGACGAGGTTGGAGCCGACGGCGACGACGACGCCCGAGCCCCAGGCGGTGCCGGCCGGGTCGGCCTGGGCGTAGGCCTTGAGCTGGTCGGCGATTATCTTGAGCACGCCGGACTTCTCCAGCGCCTCGACCAGGACGAACAGGCCGGCGACCAGGGGCAGCACGCTCCACGACACGTCCTTCACCACCGCGACGAGGCCGCTGCGCTTGATCGCGAGGACGACGAGGGTGGTGGCAAGCCCCGCGATGAAGGTCGGCAGGCCGAGCTCGATCCCGGCCGCCGACGACCCGATCAGCGCGGCCGCGGTGGCGACGATGCCGGCGCCCGCGACCTTGCCGCCGAGCCCGAGCGACGCGGCCTCGACGTCGGTCGCGATCGCCTGGCGCTTCAGCGTGCCGTTCTGCGTGACGCGAAGGACGAGGTAGGTGGCGACGATGGCCAGCACCGAGGGCAGGCCGAAGGTCGCGAGCCATTCCCCCAGCGGCGGCATGTGGTCGGCGAACACGACGAGGTTGGCCGGGTTCGAGATCGGCAGCACGAAGCTCGCCGCGTTGGCGATAAAGGCGCAGATGAACAGGTAGGGCAGCGGGTTCTCGACCTTCGCCGCCTTGGTCGCGGCGTAGACGGCCGGCGTCAGCACCACGGCGCAGGCGTCGTTCGAGAGGAACACCGTCACCACCGTGCCGACGACGTAGACCAGCAGGAACAGCCGCGTGGCCGAGCCCTTGGCCATCCGCACCGCGATCGTCGCGAGCCAGTCGAACAGGCCCTCCTTCCGCGCGATCTCGGCGAGCAGCATCATGCCGATCAGGAACAGGTAGACGTCGGTCCCCTTGGCGACGCCGTCGAGCGCGTCGTGCCACGGCAGCAGCCCGAGGACGACGAGGAGGACGGCCCCGAGCGCCGCCCAGATCGCCTCCGGCCATCCGAACGGCCGCAGGATCACGCCGAGCGTCGCGGCGCCCGCGATCCCCCAGGTCGCGAGGTTGGGTGTCATGGCCAGTCCAGCGATCACGTCTTGCATCCCCCGGCGCCCCGCGGGGCGCGTGTCGTCCTGAAATCCTGGGTCAGGCGCTCACCACTTGCGCCCGGCCCGGTTGGGGCCGAGCTGGTCGCCGCGCACGCCCTTCTGGAGCCAGCGGCCGACATTCGGCACGTCGCTGCCGGGCTTGCCCGGGATCGCGGGCACGAAGCCGGGCTCGTCGAAGGCGACGACCGGCTCGATCACGTCGGTGTCGACGAAGTCGGGCCCGTGGCCGGACCAGTCCGCGTGCACCGCCTCGACCTGGATGCTGCGCGCGTCCCGCGGCCAGGCCAGCCACGCCGCGTAGGTGCGCCCGCCCGCGTGCGCCATGCGGACCCATGGCCCTGTCCCGACGCGGGCATGCACGTAGCGCGGCGGCGCGTCGGAGAGCACCACGGCGCGGACCGCGATCCGCCCGCGCGCGTCGGCGACCATGCCGGAGGTCTCGGGCGTCGCCGGCCGCGCGGCGACGCGCCGGTCGGCCGGGCTGGTGATCAGCACGAACGGCCACGGGCGGTCGAGCGCCTTGAAGCGCCAGCTCGTGACCGGGCCGTCGATCGCCGCGACCGCGTAGCCGACCGAGCCGTCCTCGTTCTGCCCGACCGAGCGCGCCGCGGCGTAGAGGGTGCGCCCGTCATGGGCGAGCTCGTTGTAGTGGGTGTGGCCCATCTCCACGAGGCGCACGCCCGTGGCCCGGAACAGGCCGGCGACGTCGAGGCGGTCGTCGGGCTCGCGCAGGTCGTCGGGGTAGGCGTGCATGAACACCGCGACGGGAACGCCGTCCTCGGCCGCCTTGGTCAGCGCCGCGCTCAGCCACTGCGTCTGGTCGGGCCCCAGGCGGAAATCGAGGCCGATGCCCTTCCGGCCGTAGCCCGGGCTGACGATGTCGACGAACAGGCAGCGGACGCCCTGAAAATCCTCGCACGCGCAGTAATGCGGGATCTCGGCCGGCGGCCAGGTCTCCTCGGGCGACCCCACGGGTGGCTGGTCCAGCGTCCACACCGTCGGGGCCGGCAGGCCCCGCGACGCGACCAGGCCGGCGTGGAACGTCTGGAAGTCGGCCATTGCCCCCTGCTGCCGGTCGTGGTCGCCGGGAATCAGGCGCACCGGCAGGTGCGGATGCCGGGCGAGGGCGTCGGCGAGGATCGCGTACTCGCAGGCCCAGCCGTTCTCGGCGAGGTCGCCGGGCAGGTAGACGAAGTCGAGCAGGTGCTGCGGCGCGATCATTGCGATCTGGTCGAGGATCGCGCGGAAGTCGGCGGCGTTGCGCGCGTCGGGCTTCGTCAGGTGCAGGTCGCCGACATGCAGGAACACCAGCGGTTCGGCGGTCGGCGTCCCGCGCTCGGCGGCGGTCGGCATGGAGGCGTCGGACATTGCGGGTGGGTCCGTCCGATCAAGCGGTCGCGGGCATCGCGGCCGGCAGGCCGCCGTCCGGGCGGCCTCCGATCGCGGTCGCGTCGCGGGTCTCGGGCATCAGCGCGAGGTAGAGGACGAAGCCGAGCCCGGCGGTCGCCGCCAGCGCCAGGAACGCGGCCGAGTAGCCCGCCGAGACGATGATCAGCCCGGCGAAGGTGGCGCTGAACGCGGCACCGAACCCCTGCGCCGTCGCCACCGCCCCCTGCGCGGCGTTGAAGCGGCCGCCGCCGCGGGTGAGGTCGGCCACCACCACCGGGAACAGCGCGCCGTAGACGCCGGCACCGACGCCGTCGAGCAGCTGGACGCCGACGAGCCAGAACGGGTTGTCCGACAGCGTGTAGAGCACGCCGCGCAGGGCCAGAACGCCGAAGGCCGCGAGGAAGATCGGCTTGCGCCCGATCGCGTCGGCCTTGGCGCCGACGAACATCGCCACCGGCACCATCACGCATTGCGCGGCGACGATGCAGACCGCGATCAGCGAGGTCGCGTGGTCCTTGCCCGACAGGTGCGTCAGCAGCTGCCCGACCGAGGTCAGCATCGCCGCGTTCGAGAGGTGGAACAGCGCGCACAGGCCGGCGAACAGCACCAGCGGCTTGTTCTTCAGCAGGGTGGCGAAGCCCGACGGCGCGTCCTCCTCGGCAACGTCCTGTTCCTTGGTCATGCCGCGGGCGAGGTCGTCGTCGATGGCTCGCGCCGGCACCAACAGCATCGCGGCGATGGAGCAGACGGCGAGCGCCCCCATCAGCCAGAACACCACGACGGGCCCGAAGAAGTAGGCGAGCCCGCCGGCGAGCGCGGCGGAGACGGCGTTGCCGGCGTGGTTGAAGCCCTCGTTGCGGCCGATCCGCCGCGAAAACATCTTGGGGCCGACGATCCCGAGGGTGATGGCGGCGAGCGCCGGCGGGAAGATCGCCCCGGCGACGCCGGCGACCGACTGCGTCGCGGCGACGAGGTAGAAGTTGCCGATGAACGGCAGCGCGAGGCAGCTCGCCGTCACCGCCAGGGCGGCAGCGATCACCACGGCGCGCTTGGCGTTGGTGCCGTCGATCAGCATCCCGGCCGGCGTCTGCGCGATCAGCCCGGCGATGCCCGCGATCGTCATGATCAGGCCCGTCGTCGCCTCGTTCCAGCCCTGGTCGGGCCCGCGCACGGCGATCAGGTAGATCGCGAGATAGGGCCCGAGGCCGTCGCGCACGTCGGCGAGGAAGAAGTTGAGGGCGTCGAGCCCGCGCAGGGTCTTCGCCGACGGCATCGAACCGGCCGTGCCGTCCCTCGCCCCCGCCTGTGTCGTACTCACGTCGTCGCCCTCGCTGGTCGGGTGGCCGGGCGGATCGCCTCCGCTCGGCCGGGTGCTCAAGTCGTTGATCGCGCCTGTGTTCCGCCGCCCGGCTGCGATCAGGCCGCCTCGGCCGTCGCCGGCTTCGGCTTGCGGACGGTGCCGTCGTGGTCGACGTGCAGCCGGACGGCCTGCCCGTCCTTCTCGGCCGGCACGTCGAAGTGCTTCGGCCGCCGCTCCGGCTCGCCGGTCACGCGGTAGCCGGCGGCCTCCGCGGCGGCGATCGCGG
>NZ_VRVH01000274.1:0-5985 GCF_008040095.1 Methylobacterium sp. WL6
GCACGGCCGCCTCGTCGCCCGGCGCGCGTTGCGGGCGGAAGCGCTCGCGCGGCGCGTCGAGCTGGCACGCGCCGCAGACGGCGTTCCCGAAGACGCGCTGCGTGCCGACCTCGCCGCCATCGACGCCGATGCGATCGAGGCGCGGCTGCGCAGCCTGGCGATGGAGGACGAGGACCTCGACCAGCGCGGCAAGACGGCCTTCGCCGAGCGCGATCGCAGCGAGCGCCGGCGCGAGGCGCTGGAGGGCGGGACCGGGGCCGAGCTGGCATTGGCGCAGAAAAAGGCGGCCGAGGCCGAGCTTCACGCGAGCGCCCGGCAATGGGCCGTGCTCAAGCTCGCGAGCCTGATGCTCGGCACCGCCATCGCCCGCCAGCGGACGGGGCAGCAGGACCCGTTGCTGACCCGGGCCGGCGCGATCATGGCGGCCCTGACGGGGGGCGGGTTCTCCGGTCTCGCGCAGGATTACGACGAGGCCGACAAGGCGCTGATCGTTGCCCGCCGCGCCGGTGGCGAGACCGTCCACGTCCAGGGCCTCAGCGAGGGCACCCGCGACCAGCTCTACCTCGCGCTGCGGCTGGCCTACCTGGAGGACTACGCCGGCAAGTCCGAGCCGGCGCCCTTCATCGGCGACGACCTGTTCTCGACCTTCGACGACGCGCGGACCGGCCACGGCCTCGAAGCGCTCGCTGCGATCGGCGGCACCGTGCAGCCGATCCTGTTCACCCACCACCGCCACGTCGCCGACCTCGCGCAGACGCGTCTCGGCTCGGCGGTGGACATCATCCCGCTCTAGAGCAATTCCCGTGATCCCTGGATCACGGGAATTGCTCTATCTTATTGTGAGATCGCGTTTCCTTCACGCGAGCCGGGATCCACTTCGAATGAAAATGCTCTAGCCGATCCGTAGCGCGTTTCGAGGTGGGCGAGGTAGGCCTCGGTTCCGAGCGGGCGGCCAGTCGCCTGCTCGAGCAGCGCATCGGTGGGCAGGCGGCTGCCTTGCTCGTGGACGTGGCGGCGCAGCCAGCCGCGCAGCGGCGCGAAATCGCCCGTCGCGAGGCCCGGCAGGATCCCCGGCTCGCCGCGCTTGGCCGCGGCGAAGAGCTGGGCGGCGGCCATCGCGCCGAGCGTGTAAGTCGGGAAGTAGCCCCAGGCGCCGCTCGGCCAGTGGATGTCCTGCAGGCAGCCGAGGCGGTCGTTCGGAACTTCGAGCCCGAGCAGGTTGCGCATGCCGTCGTTGAACGCGCCCGGCAGGTCGGCCAATGCGAGGTCGCCGGCGATGAGGGCCGATTCGAGGTCGTAGCGGAGCAGGACGTGCGCCGGGTAGGTCGCCTCGTCGGCGTCGACCCGGATGAAGCCGGGCTCGACCCGGGTGTGCAGGCGGTGAAGGTTCTCGGGCGTGAAGGCGGCTCCGTCGCGCCCGAATTCCGTACGGACCAGGGGCGCCAGGAACGCGAAGAATTCGCGGCTGCGGCAGGCCTGCATCTCGACGATGAGCGATTGGCTCTCGTGCAGGCTCATGCCGCGGGCCTTGCCGACCGGCTGGTTGCGCCACGCGGCCGGGCGGCCCTGCTCATAGAGCGCGTGGCCGGTCTCGTGCAGCACCCCCATCAGCGCACGCCCGAAATCGGCGGCGTCGTAGCGCGTGGTGATCCGCACGTCGTCGGTGGCGCCCCCGCAGAACGGGTGCAGGCTGATGTCGAGGCGCCCGCGCGCGAAGTCGAAGCCGAGCGCACGCATCAAGGCCAGCCCGATCCGCCGCTGCGCCTCAACCGGGAACGGGCCGTCGAGCGGCAGCGGCGCGGGCTCGCGCGCCTGCCGCTCGCGTGCCTCGGAAACCAGCCCGGGAAGCCGGGTGCGCAGATCGGCGAAGAGCGAATCGATGGTCGCGCGCCGCATGCCCGGATCGTACTCGTCGAGCAGCGCGTCGTAGGTGCCGAACCCGAGGGCCGCCCCCTTGATCGCCCCGATCTCGCGCTGGAGCCGCAGCACCTCGGCCAAGTGCGGCAGCAGCATCCCGAAATCCGACTGCGCGCGGGCCTCGCGCCAGACCATCTCCGCCTTCGAGATCGCCCGCGAGCTCGCCTCGACGAGGTCGCCCGGCACCGCCGCGGCATGGGCGTGGAGGCGGCGCATCTCGGCGAGGTTCGCAGCCCGCCACGGGTCGAGGGCGGTCTCGTCGGCAGCCGACAGCGCGTCGGCGGTCTCGGGCGCCGTCAGGATCTCGTGGGCGATGCCGCGCAGGACCGCGAGCTGGTCGGCGCGGCCGTCGGCGGCACCGTCCGGCATCAGGGTCTGTGAGTCCCAGCCGAGGATGCCGGCGGCGGCGCCGATCGCGTCGAGGCGGGCGAAGCGGCGTTCGAGGCTGGAATAGACGTTCACGATGCGAAGGCCCCGCGGTGACGATCCGGCCGCGAACGGCCGGGATGGGTGCTCTCGTCATAGGCGGCCGTCGGCGCTGCGAACACCCCGACCGGGGCCGAAGACGCTCGCGAGCCCATATCGGCGAGCCCGACCGCGCCTTCCGAGCCGAAAACCCCATATGGTCGCGATGCGCCGCAGGCGTCGCCGACACCGGAGCCGTTTCGTGGATCGCCGCGCCTTCGTCGCCGCAGCCCTGACCTGCACCGGCCTCGTCGGAGGATCGGCGGCAAGCACCGCACCCGAACCTGCGGCGATCCCGGACGGTCGCCCGGTGCGGATCGCCATGCTGCTGTTTCCGGGCATGACGGCGCTCGACGTCGTCGGGCCGCAGGAGATCCTCGCGGGCCTCGCACCGGGAAACCTGCATCTCGTGGCACGGGCGGCAGGTCCCGTGGCGAGCGACACCGGGCTCGCCCTCCTCGCCACCGCCGACTTCGAGACCTGCCCGCGCGACCTCGACGTGCTGTTCGTTCCCGGCGGGGACGGCACGCCCGACCAGATGCGCGACGCCGCGACCCTCGCCTTCCTGCGCGATCGCGCCGACCGGGCCGCCTGGGTCGCCAGCGTCTGCACCGGGTCGCTGATCCTCGGGGCAGCGGGATTGCTCTCGGGGTACCGCGCGACCACGCACTGGTGCGTGCGCGACGCCGTGCTGCCGCTGCTCGGCGCGGTGCCGGTCGACGAACGCGTGGTGTTCGATCGCAACCGCGCCACCGCGGCCGGCATCTCGGCCGGGCTCGATTTCGCCCTGGCGCTCGCGGCCAAGCTCCGCGGCGAGGCCTATGCCCGCACCAGCCAGCTCGTGGCGGAATACGCGCCGCGCCCGCCCTTCGATGCCGGAAGCCCGTCCGCGGCCGGCCCCGCGATCACACGCGCGGCGGACGCGATCCTCGCGCCGCTCGTCGCGGGCGCACTGGCTGCAAGCCGCAACCGGTGAACCGCCCCGCAGCGCACGCCTCCGTGAACGGGCGCGTCGGAACGGCAACCATGGGTAAGCATTCTGGCAGGTGAAGCCGTCGCGAGGCGACGGCCGCCATCCTGGACCACTACGCCGGACCTGCCATGATCCTCGGAATGATTGTCTCGGCCGTCATCGCGGCGCTCGGCCTGCTCGTGGCGCTCGGCCGGATCGGCCATCCGATCGACGGGCAGGTGCTCACCAATTTCGGCTGGAGCGGCGTGATCATCGGCGTCGCGCTGTTCGGCTTCTTCGCCTACCTGATGCGCGGGCGCCGACGCCCGGTGGCGTGAGCCGTGACGGTGTCAGGCGATGCGGATCAGCGGCTCGCGACGCAGCGCCGGCGTCGCGCCGACCTCGACGCGCTGGCGCTCGCGGGCGATGTAGGCCGTCGGCATGATCGCCTGCATGTCCGCCTCGACCGCGCGCAGGGTCGCGTCGGAGTGGCATGGATGCAGGTGGATGATCGCCAGCGCCTTGACGCCGGCGGCCTGCGCCAGCTCGACGCCCTTCTGCCAGGTCGAGTGGCCCCAGCCGCGGCAGGTCGGGTATTCGCAGTCGGTGAACATGCCGTCGTAGACGATCAGGTCGGCATCCTCGACGAAGCGCATCAGGGCGGCGTCCGGCCAGGGATCGGTGTGCTCGATGTCGCTGATGATGCAGAGCCGTTTCCCATCATGCTCGAACCGATAGCCGACAGAGCCCTGGGGATGGTTGAGCAGGATCGTGTCGACGGTCGCGCCGTCGGAGAAGGTCAGGGTCTCGCCGGCGCGGAAGCCGTGATGCTTGAGCGTGCAGGGTAGGACGTCGAGTGTAACCGGGAAGAGCGGCGGCGCGTATAACCGACCGAGCGTGTCCTCGGCCGACTGCCCGTCGAGGTTCCCGCACCAGGTGTGGACGGTCCGCTCGGGATCGAACACCGCCGGCTTGAAGAACGGCAGTCCGCCGGTGTGGTCGAGATGGAGGTGGCTGAAGAGAAGATCGACGTCCTTCGGCAGGTCCTGCCGGTTGTGCTGGCCGCACGCGTAGAGGCCGGAGCCCGCATCGACGACGAACAGGCGCTCGCCGCAGCGCACCTCCATGCACGGGGTGTTGCCGCCGAACTCGGCGTATTCCGGGCCGCTCACCGGCGTCGAACCACGCACGCCCCAGAAGCGCAGCGTGAGACCGCCGTCCGATACTGGACTTCTCGACATCGTCATCACGGGTCGTTTTCGTTCGGATGGTCCGATCGCCTTCGATCTGGAACCGTTCTCCGCTTCGCCGTCAATGCGACCGAGGCGGTGGGCGGACGGTGGTTTTCTCATCGCCGCTCTCTGACACGGGTTCAGATGGGTGGCCGCCGCACGCTGCGATGTGCGAGCCCGCACATGGGATAAGTCCCATCCACGCCTCGCGTTTCGGAGATCACGGGCGTTCGGCGAGGGCGAGCGGACCGGTCGGAGCCCGAACGGGCACCGTCGGATCGCCGGCGCCGGCCGCCCGGACGAGCCGCGGAAGCCGGTCCCGGTAGCGGGAATCGAGGCCGTCGAAGCGATCGGCCTCGCGCTCGTAGGACGGCACGAAGCCGGCCATATGGGTCGGGGACAGGGGCGAGCCCGGCGCCGCCCAGGCGGCCCAGGTCACCTCGGGCACCGGTGGCGCGCGCCGACGGGCGGGGATGACGATCGTCTCCAACCCGGCATAGGCCAGCGCCTCGGGGCGGCTGACCTCGCCGAGCGACGTGCCCTTGGCGGCGAGCGCCGCCCAGAAAGCGTGTTGGCCGCCGTCGGAATAGCTGGTGCGGATCGCGGCCGCCCCATCGTCGACGAAGGCGGCGATGCGGGCCTCCTCCGCCGCCCGGCGGGTGACGACGGCGGCTTCCTTGGCCGGGTCCTTCGACGGCGCGAAGACGTAGCGGCCGCCCTCGACGCCGACCTGCAGCTCGTCGCCGGTCGCCTCGAACCGGTCCGCGCCCGCCTTGAGCTCCCGCCAGAACCCGATGTTCGGATCGGTGCGATAGCGCGCCATGTTCTCCGCGGTCATCCGGAACGGATAGGCCTGGAACTGGAACGCCGCCTGCCCGCCCTTCAGCGCGTCGCGGGCGATCGCATAGATCTCGCCGACGGTGTGGTCCATCATCGCGAAGCAGCCCATCGACGAGCACACGCCGTGCACCATCACCGCCGAGCCGGTTCCGCCATGCGCCCGGTCGTAGGCGTTCGGGTAGCCGACGTCGAAGGACAGGTAGTAGTGCGAGTTCGGGTTCATCTGGCGCTGCGGCACCATGTAGAAGCCCTCCGGCGTCTGCCGGTCGCCGTTCTTGCGCTTGGGACCGAGCTGACCGGACCACCGGCAGATCGGGAAGGTCTTGAGGTAGACGAAGCGGCCGCCGGCGGCCTTCTTCCACACCTCGATCTCGGAATCCTTCTTGTAGGCCCGGAACAGCACCGGCGCCTGCGGGCTCGTGCCCTTGGCCGCCATCAGCGCGAGGGTGGCGGCGGGGATCGGCGCCTCGGCCTTGGCGTTCTGCGCCGACGCGTCGCCCGCGAACAGCAGGGCGAGCACGACGGCGAAGCCGGGCGGGACCAGACCTTTCAGACGGTGGGCGGGAGGCATCGCGGGGC
>NZ_VRVH01000275.1:0-5982 GCF_008040095.1 Methylobacterium sp. WL6
GCTGGCGCTCGGGGGCGAGGCGGCGCTCGGACGTCGCGGCGCGATCGGGAACGGCGCGGCCGAACTCGACGCGGCCGGCATAGGGCTCGTAGCGGCCGGCGCGGAGGCGGTAGAGCGCGCCGGTCTGGTCCTGGAACAGGCGGTCGTCGTCGCCGACGCCGTCGATGGCGCTCGAGGCGAGGGTGCCCCGTCCCTGGGCGTGACCGGGCGCGGTCGCGGACAGGCTCGCGAGGCTGGTCATCGCGCCGACGAGCAGAAGGCTTCGCAGGGTATTCGACATGGCGGTTCGAAACGTCCTTGATCCGAGGTCCCCGGGTCGGCGCGGGGCCGGCACGGAACCTTGAGTCACGTGGTCGTGCAGCGGCGGCCGCGATCCGGTGGTGACGATTCAAGGCTTAGCAAGTCCCGGCCCGTCGCGTCATCCTCCGCAGCGTCCCGGACGCCGTTTCATCGCGTGCCGTCGATTCCTTGCAACGGTCGGCGTCGAGCGCACGCTCGTCTTCCCGGAATCTGTCGGGTCGCGAGATCTGCAGTGCAGAGCCGGCGCGTGGCCGGAACGGGAGGCGAGAGCTGGATCGCAGCATCCGGGCGCCCGTCGGCACCCGCCCTTTACCATGCCCGATCGTTCCCGGCAGAGCGGGGACAAGTTGCGGAGACGCGATTGATTTGTCGCCCGTCTTGGCGCCAACAGTATCGCAGATCACACCATCTTCGGACATCGACCCGTGTCATCCGCTTCTAACTTGCGCGCGCGCCTCGCGGCGTCGCTCCTGGCGCTCGCCTGCGTCGTCGCGGTCCCGGCCGTCGCGCGGGACGCCGCGAAGCGTCCGGAGCGCCCGCGCCCGGTCCAGACCGTCGAGCCGGACGCGTCCGAGCCGAAGGCCGCCTGGACGGCGGGGACCGCGCCGCCGGATTGCACGCGTGCCCGCCGCAAGTTGTGGCAGCCCGAGCAGGGCTGGATCGTGAAGGCCATCACCACCTGCCATTGAGGCTGCGATCCGGCATCCGATCTCGGAGACGTGATCGGTTGATCCGCGGGCCATGCACCCGCACGGGATGCCCGTGGATTGGGCGGATTCCGGCGATCGCATCCTGCCCAGGCATCGTTGCCCTGAAACCCGGCATCGGCTGCTCGCGGGACGGCCGCATCCCGTCCCGTCGCCGGGCCCATTGCACCCCGAAGGTCCGACCCTCCGGAGCGCCGGTTCGTCAGGCCGGGG
This sequence comes from Methylobacterium sp. WL6, assembly GCF_008040095.1. Taxonomy (NCBI): domain Bacteria; kingdom Pseudomonadati; phylum Pseudomonadota; class Alphaproteobacteria; order Hyphomicrobiales; family Methylobacteriaceae; genus Methylobacterium; species Methylobacterium sp. WL6. The sequence continues at coordinate 1,221 of NZ_VRVH01000275.1, forward strand.
GCATCCGGCGTCGCGTCCGCGTCTGGCACGGTTGCTGCTTGGGGTGGTGCGCTGCGCCATGCGCGGCACGCTGGGCAACGAAGCCTCGCAATGCGGACGGTGTGAGTCCGGTTCCTCCGGCATGAGCGGCTGCGCCCGAGCGCCCGCCCGATCAAGACGAGCACCCACGATGGCCTCCTTCAAGACCGTGATGAAGTCGGGACATCCCCCGACGCTGTTCGCCGCCTTCCTCTACTTCGACTTCTGCTTCGCGATCTGGGTCCTCAACGGCGCCATGGGGCCGTTCATCACCGAGACCTATAAGCTCTCCCCGGCCCAGACCGGGTTCATGATCTCGCTGCCGATCCTCGCCGGCGCGATCATGCGCTTCCCGCTCGGGGTGCTCGCCCAGTACATCGGCCGGAAGAACGCCGCCATCACCGAGATGAGCGTCATCATGCTGGCGATGGCCTACGGGTTCTTCTTCATCTCCAGCTACAACGACGTGCTCGCCATGGGCGTGCTGCTCGGCATCGCCGGCGCCTCGTTCGGCGTGGCCCTGTCGCTCGGCTCGGGCTGGTTCCCGCCGGAGCACAAGGGGCTCGCGATGGGCATCGCCGGCGCCGGAAATTCCGGCACCGTGCTCGCCGTGCTGTTCGCGCCGCCGCTCGCCCAGGCCTACGGCTGGCAAGCGGTCTACGGCTTTGCCGGCTGCGTCATGGCGATCCCGCTCATCGTGATGATCGTCCTCGCCAAGGAGCCCCCGGATCTCGAGCACCAGTCCTTCAAGGACCATATCTCGTGCCTGTTCACCAAGGACGGCTGGGCCTTCTCGCTGATCTACGTCATCACCTTCGGCGGCTTCATCGGCCTGTCGAACTTCCTGCCGACGTTCTTCTACGAGCAGTTCGCGGTGACCAAGGTCGAAGCCGGCCGTCTTACCATGCTCGCCGCCTTCATGGGCTCGGGCATCCGCATCCTCGGCGGCTACTTCGCCGACCGCCTCGGCGGCATCGCCGTGCTCTCGGTCGTCCTGCTCGCCTCGATCGCCTCGTTCCTGGCGCTGACCGCGACGCCGTCGCTGGCCGCGACCACGATCCTGTTCATGCTCTGCTTCGCCGCGCTCGGCGCCGGCAACGGTGCGCTGTTCCAGCTCGTGCCGCTGCGCTACCCCACCAACACCGCGGTGTCGGGCTCGATGATCGGTGAGATCGGGGCGCTCGGCGGCGCGATCCTGCCGAACGTCATGGGCTTCTCGAAGCAGTATACCGGCGCCTTCGCCACCGGCTTCGTCGTCTACGCCGTCTTCGCCGGGATCGTGCTCGGCTGCCTGTTCCTGTGGCAGCGCAAGTGGGTCGGCACCTGGGTCGGCCCGCGCGGCAAGGTGCTCGATCCGTCGGCCACCCCGGCCGCGAACGACGGCATGCGCGCCGCCACGGCCTGAACCCTCCACCATCGTCACGGATTAGCACGGGGGCTTCGGCCCCCGTTTTTCGTTTCGCCACCAGCCGACGACGAGAAGGGCGAGCGGGGACGGCGAGACGCGACCGTCGCGTTCGCTGCCTCAGCCCGGCGCGAGGGACGCGCAGTCCGGTGCCGTGCTCGGCCCGCCACGGGTGCGATCGACCCGCCCCAGCCTCGCTCGCGCTGCCCGAGCCATCCCGACGCCGCCGTCGGCCGACGTCGTGGTGGATTGCGCCTGCGAAAAAAACCGGGTCTTTGTCACCGACGGTTGCACTCCGGCATCGGCCGAGCGTACTGAATACGTAATGCGAAACGTCGCATCCGGTCGCGAGGCCAGGGTGCCGGCGAGGACCGCCACAAGGCGGCTGCGACAAAAATCCTGCCGGAGGATCGACGCCATGATCAAGCGCCTGAGCGCCACGAACAGCGTGCTGTTCCTGCTCTGCCTGATGTACTTCATCACCTATCTCGACCGCGTGAACATCGCCACCGCGGGCGCCGTGATCATCAAGGATCTCGGCATGTCGAACACCCAGTTCGGCCTGATCCTCTCGGCCTTCGCCTACCCCTACGCGATCTTCCAGGTGATCGGCGGCTCGGTCGGCGACAAGTTCGGCGCGCGGCGCACGCTGCTGGTCTGCGGCCTGATCTGGGCCACGGCGACGATCCTCACCGGGTTCGTCGGCGGCCTCGTCAGCCTGTTCCTCGCCCGCGTGCTGCTGGGCTTCGGCGAGGGCGCGACCTTCCCGACCGCCACCCGCGCCATGCAGAACTGGACCGCGCCCGGACGGCGCGGCTTCGCGCAGGGCATCACCCACGCCTTCGCACGGCTCGGCAACGCGGTCGCGCCGCCGATCGTCGCCTTCCTGATCTACCATTTCGGCTGGCGCTCGAGCTTCGTCATCCTCGGCGCGATCAGCTTCGTCTGGGTCGTGGTCTGGTACCTGTACTTCCGCGACGACCCGTCCGACCACAAGTCGATCACCCGAGCCGAGCTCGACCAGCTGCCGCCCCCGCGCAAGGTCGGCGCCAAGCAGTCGGTGCCGTGGGGCGCGCTGACCAGGCGCATCCTGCCCGTCACGATCACCTATTTCTGCTACGGCTGGACCCTGTGGCTGTTCCTCGGCTGGCTGCCGAGCTTCTTTAAGCAGAGCTACGGCCTCGACCTGAAGAACTCGGCGCTGTTCGCCTCGGGCGTGTTCTTCGCCGGCGTCGTCGGCGACACGCTGGGCGGCGTGCTCTCCGACCGGATCTTCGAGAAGACCGGCAACCTCAAGCTCGCGCGCCTCTCGATCGTCGTGATCGGCTTTCTCGGCGCGGCGGCGAGCCTGACCGGCGTGTTCTTCACCCGCGACCTCACCTACGTCGCGCTGCTGCTGTCCTCGGGCTTCTTCTTCGCCGAGCTGGTGATCGGGCCGATCTGGTCGGTGCCGATGGACATCGCGCCGAAGTTCGCCGGCACCGCGAGCGGGCTGATGAACACCGGGTCGGCGGTGGCGGCGATCGTCTCGCCGATCGTGTTCGGGCTCATCGTCGACGCGACCGGCGACTGGACGCTGCCGTTCGCGGGCTCGATCGGCCTGTGCCTGCTCGGCGCGGCGACCGCCTTCACCATGCATCCTGAGCGGCCCTTCGTGGAGCCGGCCGAGGCCGGTCTCGTCCCGCCGGGGGCGACCCTTCCGGCGCGCTGAGGGGATGCCGATGACGGAGACCCGACGCGAAGGCCCGCTCGCGGGCGTCAAGGTGGTCGAGCTCGCCCACATCATGGCGGGCCCGGTCTGCGGCCTGATGCTCGGCGACATGGGCGCCGAGGTGATCAAGGTCGAGAAGATCCCGGGCGGGGACGACACCCGCCGCTCGGTGCCGCCCGCGATCGAGGGCGAGAGCGCCGCCTACATGATGATGAACCGCGGCAAGCGCGGCCTCGCCCTCGACCTTAAGAGCGAGGCCGGCAAGGCGGTGCTGCACCGCCTGCTCGCCGATGCCGACGTGCTGATCGAGAACTACCGCGCCGGCACGATGGAGAAGCTGGGCTTGAGCTACGAGGCCCTGCGCGAACGCTACCCCGCCCTGGTCTACTGCTCGCTCTCCGGCTTCGGCCGCTCCGGCCCCTACGCCGAGCGCGCCGGGTTCGATCTCGTCGCGCAGGGGATGAGCGGGCTGATGAGCGTCACCGGCGCCGGGCCGGGCGAGCCGCCGATGAAGTGCGGGCCGCCGGTCACCGACATCACCGCCGGCATCCTCGCGGCGATGGGGGTGCTCGCCGCCTACACGCACCGGCTCAAGACCGGCCTCGGCCAGGTGGTCGACACCTCGCTGTTCGAGGCCGGCATCACCCTGACCTACTGGCAGTCGGCGATCGCCATGGCGACCGGGATCGCGCCGGGGCCGATGGGCTCGGCCCATCCGCTGAATGCCCCCTACGAGGCGTTCGAGACCGAAGACGGCTGGATCACCATCGGTGCGGCCAACCAGACCAACTGGCTGCGCCTGCTCGACGTGCTCGGCGCCGCGGAACTCGCCGCCGACCCGCGCTTCGCCCTCAACGCCGGGCGCATGGAGCATCGGATCGCCCTCGCCGAGGCGCTGGCGCCGTTCTTCCGCGGCGCCACCTCCGGGGCGTGGCTCGCGCGCCTGGAGGCGGGCGGCGTGCCGGCCGGGCCGGTGCTCGACGTCAACCAGATGCACCGCGACCCGCACACGTTGGCCCGCGAGATGGTGGTCCCGGTCGATCATCCCCGCGCCGGGACGATGACGACGCTCGGGCTGCCGGTGAAGTTCTCGGCGACGCCGGGCAAGGTCCACGGCCCGGCACCGCTCTTCGGCGAGCACTCGCGCGCGATCCTGCGCGGGGCCGGCTACGACGCGGCGGCGATCGACGGCTTGATCGCGGCGGGCGTCGTGGGCGAGACGACGGCGTGACGATTGGAGAGGACTTCCACCATGAGCGACGCCGCCCCGACCGATGAGCTGCTGGTCTCCCAGGACGGCGCGATCGCCCGCATCGTCCTCAACCGGCCGCACGCCCGCAACGCGCTGACCTTCGCGATGTACGAGGGCCTGGTCACGCAGTGCCTGCGGATTCAGGAGGACGCCTCGGTCAAGGCGCTGGTAATCACCGGCGCCGGCGAGAAGGCGTTCGCCGCCGGCACCGACATCGCCCAGTTCCGCAGCTTCGAGACCGCCGAGGACGCGCTCGGCTACGAGCGCTTCATGGACCGGGTGCTCGGCACGCTGGAGCGGATGCGGGTGCCGACCATCGCGGCGATCGCGGGCGCCTGCACCGGCGGCGGGGCGGCGATCGCCGCCGCCTGCGACC
>NZ_VRVH01000276.1:0-5981 GCF_008040095.1 Methylobacterium sp. WL6
TGCCGAGACCTGCCCGCAATACCTGACGCTGACGCCCGAACAAATCAAGGAGATCTCCGACGACCCCATTTCTGGATAAAAGAACGTCTGCGCGCCGCCGCCGCGGGATGCCGCGCGCCAGGCGGCGCTCGGGGCCGGCCTGTCCGAGGCGACCCCGTGCGCGACCCTGAACAAGGTCTGCGGCTCGGGCATGAAGGCGCTGATGCTCGGCCACGACATGATCGCGGCGGGCTCGGCCGGGACCGTGGTGGCGGGCGGCATGGAATCGATGTCGAACGCGCCCTACCTCCTCGACAAGGCGCGGGGCGGCCAGCGCCTCGGCCACGGGCGCATGCCTCGACCACATGTTCCTGGACGGGCTGGAGGACGCCTACGATCGCTGCCGCCTGATGGGCACCTTCGCCGAGGACACCGCGCAAGCCTACCAGTTCACGCGGGAGGCGCAGGACGCCTACGCCCTCGAATCGCTGGCCCGCGCCACCCGCGCGACTGCGGAGGGCGCCTTCGCCGACGAGATCGTCCCCGTCGGCGGGGCCGCGACCGACGAGGGCCCACGCCGGGCCCGGCCCGAGAAGATCCCGACCCTCAAGCCCGCCTTCCGGCCCGACGGCACGGTGACGGCGGCCAACGCCTCGTCGATCTCGGACGGGGCAGCGGCCCTGGTGCTGATGCGCCGGTCGCAGGCCGAGCGCGGCGGCGTCGCGCCGCTGGGCATCGTCCGCGGGCACGCGAGCCACGCCGCGGCGCCGGCCTGGTTCTCGACCGCGCCGATCGGCGCGATCGGCAGGCTCCTCGACAAGGTCGGCTGGCGGGCCGGCGACGTCGACCTCTACGAGATCAACGAGGCCTTCGCGGTGGTGGCGATGGCCGCGATGCGCGACCTCGACCTGCAGCCCGACCGCGTCAACGTCCACGGCGGCGCCTGCGCCCTCGGCCACCCGATCGGCGCCTCGGGCGCCCGCATCGTGGTGACGCTGCTGACCGCGCTCGCCCGCACTGGAGGCCGCCGCGGCATCGCGGCGCTCTGCATCGGCGGCGGCGAGGCGACGGCGATCGCGGTGGAGCGGACGTCCTGAAGCAGGGTCGAGCGTGGCGGATACCGCCTCGCGTGAAGACAATGCGACCACGCCATGAGCCGGTGCTCGTTCCGTGATACGAGGATCGCAAAAAGGGTGCTAGCCGGCGAGCCGACGGTTCGGGGCGGCCGCAACGGCGACCGCCGATTCCCCGAGGCGGGGTCGGTCGCCGAACCGGTGCACGACGTGGCGGCCCAGCGCGATCGCCGGCCTCTCGATCCATCGATACATCAGCGTCGCGACGCCGACGGTCACGAGCGCGGTCGCCGCGGCGAAGACGTGGACCGGGACGACCGGCTCGTATCCCGCCAGCGCGTGCTCGAGCACGACCTGGACCACGGGCCCGAACAGGTAGATCGAATAGCTGATCGCACCGAGGCCGACGAAGACCCGTCCTTCGATCCTGACCTTCACGCCGAGGAGCGCGAAGAGCGCCATCGCCAGCCAGTAGGTGATGACGTACTTCACCCAGCTCTCGTGAAAACCCATGTCGCGATTGTAGGCGAGCACGGACACCAGTGGCACGGCGAGGATCAGCGCCGCCGTCACCAGGGCCGATGCGGAGCCCCAGCCCGCCCGCTGCTCGAAGACATGGTAGCGCAGGCACAGGCCCCAGAACATCACGGCGAGCGAGAGCGGCACCGCCACGGGGAACTTGCGTTCCAGATGGAAGCGCAGGCCGGCCAGGACGACGGCGGCCGCGATGAGCGAGAGCGCGCAGACCACGGCACCCGTGCGGTCGTCGAGGCGACCGATGACGAACAGCCCCACGCAGATGGCGTAGAAGATCAGCTCGATCTGGAGCGTCCAATACAGGCCGATGATGTTCTCCACGCCGAGGAACTGCTGCAGCATGGTCATGTTGGCCGGCACGAGCAGGTTCGGCACGTCGCGGCCGGCCCACACGAACAGGACGAGTAGGCCGCACGGGATCGAGAGCCAGTAGGCGGGATAGAGGCGGAAGAACCGCGAGACGGCGAAGGCCAGGACCGGTCGGCGGCTCGGCTTGAAGAGCGAGAACGGGACGACGAAGCCGGAGACGGCGAAGAACAGCGTGACCGCGATCTTGCCGACGTCGAGATACGCGGTCAGGTGCCCGAGCAGGTCTCGCTCCAGCGGAGACGGCCCGAGCTGAGCCCTGAGACCGAATTCGACGGTATGGGCGTAGATCACCGCCAAGGCGGCTAAGCCGCGGATCGAATCGATGCAGTGGAGGCGGCGCATGACGGCATCGATCGCGTTCGCCCTCGGATGCAGGGCGCGGCGACGATTGCAGGCGGTCCGAGTCTCGACAAGCCGCTTCGAAGGGCTTGGTTAAAGGCCGGCCGGCGACGCGACGGGTGCCCCGCGGAGGCTCAACGATCGGCAGGATCCGCCGTGGATCGGCGCAAGACACTTGAGGCGGGATCGTCGAGGCAGGCAGGGAGGCGAACCGGATCCGACCAGAGACGCACATCGAGCCCGATAGGTCCGATCGAACGCCGGAGCGGTCGTCCTCGATCGGGGAGCCCGGCCGTCGGGCGAAGGTCCGCGCGGCATCGTCAGCGCAAGGCTTCGTCGCCCGAGGACGCCGGCTTGGTGGAGCGCCCGCCTCGCGGCCGCGGCCCTGCGAGGCGGGGTCGGCGGCGACCGAAGCCGAACGCGATGCGCGGTCCGCGTTCGGCCGCTAGCGTTTGCGGGAGGCTAGGCCGCCACGCCGGTCCCGATCGGGCAGGCGACGCCCGTGCCGCCGAGGCCGCAATAGCCGGCCGGGTTCTTGGCCAGGTACTGCTGGTGGTAGGCCTCGGCGAAGTAGAAGATCTGGCCGGAGACGATCTCGGTGGTGACGTCCGGGAAGCCGCGGGCCTTCAGCGCGGCGGCGTAGGCCGAGCGCACGGCCTTGGCCGTCGCCTCCTGCGCGGGATCGGTGAGGTAGATGCCGGACCGGTACTGCGTGCCGACGTCGTTGCCCTGGCGGTACCCTTGCGTCGGGTCGTGGCTTTCGAAGAAGGTCTTGAGCACGGATTCGAGCGGCAGCACCGCCGGATCGAAGGCGACCAGCACGACCTCGTTGTGCCCGGTGCGGCCGGAGCAGACCTCCTCGTAGGTCGGGTTCGGGGTGTACCCGCCCTGGTAGCCCACCGCCGTGACGAACACGCCCGCGGGCAGCTGCCAGAACTTGCGCTCCGCGCCCCAGAAGCAGCCGAAGCCGAGGCCGATCGTCTCGGTGCCCGGCGGGTACGGGCCCTTGAGCGGGTTGCCGTTGACGAAGTGGGTCTCGGCGGTCGGCAGCGGATCGGGGCGGCCGGGCAGCGCGTCGGCCGGGCTCGGCATCTCGGCCTTCTTGCGGAACATCTGCAGCATCGGGCATCCTTCGGGCGGCGGGTTCGCGTCAAACCCGTATATGGGGTCGCCCGCCCGGTTGATGAAGCGGCCGGTCGCCTCAGGAGCGCGTGAGGAACCCGATCGGCTCGCGCGCCGGCTGCCCGAGCCAGAGCAGCACCGCGCCGAGGCCGAGGCCGAGCAGCGAGGCCGGCGCCAGGGTGAGCGGCAGCACCGCGAGGTTCCACAGCCACGGCGCCACGCCCTCGACCGTGGCCTGGAGCGCGCTCGCCTTGTCCTTGAACAGCGTGAACAGCAATTCGCTCAGCGGCGTGATCCGCAGGCCGTTGTTGGCGACCGAGCGGGCGCCGTCGTAGACCAGGGCCACGAAGCCGCCGGCCAGCAGCACGAAGCCGAGGAGGCGCAGGAGGAAACGGAACATCGTCGGGTCTCGGGAGCACGCGCGTCGGCCGGTCCGGAGGGCGTACGAGCCCCGCCCCCGCCGCGCAAGCGGTTGCCGCGCCCGCGCCCGCCGTGCCACAGGGGCGGCCCCGGCGACAGGAACCGACCCCCCGTGACCATCCGCGTACAGGCCCCGGTGCCGCCGGCCCTCGTCATCTTCGATTGCGACGGCGTTCTGGTGGACAGCGAGCCCCTGAGCCTCGCCTGCCTCACCGCCGGGCTCAACCGCATCGGCGTCGCGATCGACGTCGAGACCGTGCGGGCACGCTTCGCCGGCACCTCCATGGCCTCGATCATGGGCCACGTCGCGCGCGACTACGGCGTCACGGCGCCCGATGGGTTCGTCGCGGCGGTGAAGGCCGAGACTCTGGCGATCTTCGACGCGGAGCTGCGCGCCATGGCCGGGATCGCCGAGGCGGTGGCCGCCCTCTCGCTGCCGACCTGCGTCGCCTCGAGCAGCGATCCCGTGCGGCTGCGCCACTCGCTCGGCCTCACCGGCCTGCTGCCGCTGTTCGACGGGCGGATCTACTCGGCGGTCGAGGTCGCCCGCGGCAAGCCGTTTCCCGACCTGTTCCTGCACGCCGCCGCCCGGATGGGGGCCTCGCCCGACGCCTGCCTGGTGATCGAGGACAGCGTGCCCGGCGTCACCGCCGCGCGGGCGGCCGGGATGCGGGTGCTCGGCTTCACCGGCGGCGGCCATTGGGGCCACGACCGCGACGGGGCCGACCTGCTCGCGGCCGGGGCTGCGCGGGTCTATCGCGACCACCGCGACCTCGCCGCGAGCCTGGCGGCGATCGGCGCGCAGGGCTGAGGCAGGATCGGGCTGCCGCCCGGGACGGCGGCGCGGGTTTGTGCCCGAAAACTGCAAAAAAACGGAAACGGCTTCCTTTGACGCCGCGCCGGCAAATCTCCATCTTAGCGAGGTCGGGCGATGCCAAGCATCGCCGACCGCGGTGATTTGAGGAGCATCGCTTGCGCCGCGTCATCAAACGCTAAAGCACTGCCGGACGACGCCGTCCTGCGGTCCTTCAACGTCAGGAGGACTCCTACCGTGATCCGATACCCCTCGACCCCCGCTCTCCCCGTGCACGGCGCGCGTATGCGCCGGCCTCGTGGTCGCTGTCGCGGCTGACGTTCGCGCGCCGACAGACGATCCGACCGCCCAGCACCGCCGGCATCGCGACCGGCCCCGGGAGACATCCGTCATGCCACAGCTTCATCCGGCCGCGCAGGCCGCCCCGACGCACGACCTGTTCGCCGACCACCTGACCCAGCGCGCCCGCAACCGCCTGCACGCGGAGCCGCCGCCGACCCGGATCATCGAGGTGGGCGAGATCGCCGCCGGCATCGCCGTGCCCGAGCCCGGCGGGGTGCGCTTCTTCTCCTCGGCCCGTGCCTTCGACGAGCTCGACGGCACGGTGTTCCGCAGCACCGAGCAGGCCGCCCGCGCCGCCCGCGAGCGGTTCCGGGCCCGCACCCGGGTGTCGGGCGCCCGACCGGGCGGGGGCAGGCCGGCCGCGGTCTGAGGGGGGCTACCCTTCTCTCCCTCCCCGCTTCAGGGGGGAGGGAGGATCCCCCCTTACTTGCACTCCTCGCGGGTGCGCTTCATCGCCTCGCCGAAGCCGGCCAGCGCGTACTCGTCGCTGGTCGGCCGGCCGCGCATCGAGATGGTCTTGACCAAGAGCTTGGGCACCCGGCCGCTCATCTCGGAGACGACGCGGGCCTCCTCCGAGGGGTTCTGGAGCCAGGCGTTGCCGTCCTTCACCACGAGGCCGTAGCGGGCGCTGCCCAGGGTGATCGCCGGGTCGCTCGGGGCGGCGGCGGCACCGGGCCTGGCCTGTGCGGCCGCGGGCTTGGACGGGAAGCCGAGCATCACCGCGATCTCGTTCTGGACGTTCTCGCCCTTGCGCACGGTGACGAACAGGTAGGCGGTGTCGCGCTTGAGCGTCGCCGGCGAGCGGGTCTGCGGCTGGGCGATGGCGTAGCACAGGCGGGTCTTGCCCTGGCCGCTGGCGAACACGTTCCAGTCGCCGAAGATCGCCACCGGCGTCGCCTGCTGCATGCCGGGCGGGGTCGGCGCTTCCTTCGGCGTCCGCTCGCGGCCGCCCCGGCGGCTGCTCGGGATCTCGGCGGCCTCGGCGC
>NZ_VRVH01000277.1:0-5956 GCF_008040095.1 Methylobacterium sp. WL6
TCCCCCGCCTCATCTCCGCCGCCGCCGCCCTGGCGATCGCGCTCGCCTGCACCCCCGGGCACGCCCAGACCAAGCCCGGCGAGATCAAGGGCGTCGACGCGATGGGCGACAAGTCCCGCAGCGCCAACGACGGCTGGAGCCAGGCCCCCGTGCCGCGGGAGGAATCGGCGGCCAAGGACGCGCCCAATCCCGGCGGCAACGCGACGGCCGAGAACCGCAACCGCGACGTGCCGGGCGCCTCGACCGGGTCCTCCTCCGGCACCGAGCCGCAGGCGCCGCTCGATCACCGCACCCCGGGCCCCTCGGGTCAGAACCCCGCCTCGCCGTCCAAGTAAGACGTCCTTAAACCAAGTCTTGCTTCGGCCGGGCTCGGGCCCGGCAAAATATTGCAGCCGCCGCGGGATGGATCGGGCCGGCAAATCGTGGCGGCCCCGACGGCGACAGACCGACGATCTGTGTCACGGAACCGCACTTGCCTCGGCGCGCCAATCCTGGGATTCATGCTGGAATAACTCCAGTTCTGATCGGGATGGACGGATGACGATTCAGGTCTCTCGCCGCGGCCTGCTGAAGGGTGGCGCCGTCACCCTCGCGGGCGGCTCGCTCGGCGCCCTCGGCTTCGGCGGCCTCGAGCCGGCGATGGCGGCGGCGGTGCGCCCCTTCAAGCTCGCGCAGATGCGCGAGACCCGCAACACCTGCCCCTACTGCTCGGTCGCCTGCGGCATCATCCTCTACAGCCTCGGCGACAAGTCGAAGAACGCCCGCTCGGCGGTGATGCACGTCGAGGGCGATCCCGATCACCCGATCAACCGCGGCACGCTCTGCCCGAAGGGCTCGGCGCTGCTCGACTTCATCCAGGCCGAGACCCGGACGAAGTACCCGCTGCACCGCGAGGCCGGCGCGAAGGAGTTCAAGCGCGTCTCCTGGGAATTCGCCTTCGAGCGGATCGCCCGGCTGATGAAGGAGGACCGCGACAAGAACTTCGTGGCCAAGAACGGCGACCTCACGGTCAACCGCTGGACCACGATGGGCTTCCTCGGCGCCTCCGCGACCTCCAACGAGACCGCGTGGCTGACCTACAAGACGGTCCGAAGCATGGGGGCCCTGGTCTTCGACAACCAGGCCAGGGTTTGACACGGCCCATCGGTCGCCAGTCTGGCGCCCTCCTTCGGCCGCGGTGCGATGACCAACCTCTGGATGGACATCAAGCACGCGGACGTCATCACCGTCATGGGCGGCAATGCCGCTGAGGCGCATCCCTGCGGCTTCAAGTGGGTGGTCGAGGCCAAGGCCCACAACAACGCCAAGCTGATCGTCGTCGACCCGCGCTTCACGCGCACCGCGTCGGTGGCCGACCTGTACTGCCCGATCCGCCAGGGGACCGACATCGCGTTCCTTTCGGGCGTGGCCAAGTACCTGCTAGACAACGACAAGCTGCAGCACCGCTACGTCGCGGCGTATTCCAACGCCGGCTACGTCGTGCGCGAGGGCTACGACTTCCAGGACGGGCTGTTCTCCGGCTACGATCCGGAGAAGCGCGACTACGACAAGTCGACCTGGGACTACGAGATCGGGCCGGACGGCTACGCGGTCGTCGACGAGACGATGCAGCACCCGCGCTGCGTCATGCAGCTCCTGAAGAAGCACGTCGCGCTCTACACGCCCGAGATGGTGTCGCGGATCTGCGGCTCGCCGCAGGAGACCTTCCTCAAGGTCTGCGAGCTCATCGCCACGACCTCGACGCCCGACCGGACGATGGCCTCGCTCTACGCGCTCGGCTGGACCCACCACTCGAAGGGCTCGCAGAACATCCGCTCGATGTGCATCGTGCAGACCCTGCTCGGCAACATCGGGATGCTGGGCGGCGGCATGCAGGCGCTGCGCGGCCACTCCAACATCCAGGGGCTGACCGACATCGGGCTGATGTCGAACCTCATCCCCGGCTACCTGAACATCCCGATCGAGAAGGAGCCGACCTACCAGTCCTACGCCGAGAAGCGGCAGTTCAAGCCGCTGCGCCCGGGCCAGACCAGCTACTGGTCGAACTACAACAAGTTCTTCGTCTCGTTCCAGAAGGCGATGTGGGGCGAGAAGGCGACCAAGGAGAACGACTGGGCCTACGACTACCTGCCCAAGCTCGACGTGCCGACCTACGACGTGCTGCGCGGCTTCGAGCTGGCGAAGCAAGGCAAGATGACCGGGTACATCATCCAGGGCTTCAACCCCCTGCTGTCGTTCCCCAATCGCGCCAAGATGACGGAAGCCTTCTCCAAGATGAAGTTCATCGTGGTGATGGATCCGCTCAAGACCGAGACCGCGCGGTTCTGGGAGAACCACGGCGAGTACAACGACGTCGACACCGCCTCGATCCAGACCGAGGTGTTCGAGCTGCCGACGACGCTGTTCGCCGAGGAGGAGGGCTCGCTCTCCAACTCCAGCCGCTGGCTGCAATGGCACTGGCAGGCCCAGGACGCGCCGGGCGAGTGCAAGCCCGACATCGACATCATGGCGGGCATCTTCCTGCGCATGAAGGAGATGTACCAGAAGGAGGGCGGCGCCTTCCCGGACGCGATGCTCAACCTGACCTGGAACTACGCGATCGCTCACGAGCCGACCCCGGTCGAGCTCGCGCGCGAGCTGAACGGCTACACGCTCGCCCCGACGCCGGGCCTCGACGGGCAGACCCTGCCGGCCGGGCGCCAGGTCGACGGCTTCGCCCAGCTCAAGGACGACGGCACCACGGCCTGCGGCTGCTGGGTCTACTCGGGCTGCTACACGGAGAAGGGCAACACCATGGCCCGCCGGGACAACACCGATCCCGGCGACCGCGGCATCGCGCCGAACTGGGCCTTCGCCTGGCCGGCCAACCGCCGCGTGCTCTACAACCGCGCCTCGTGCGACCCGGAAGGGAAGCCGTGGTCGGAGAAGAAGAAGCTCATCGAGTGGAACGGCAAGCAGTGGGTCGGCTTCGACGTGCCGGATTACGGCGTCACCGTCGCCCCCGATAAGGGCGTCGGCCCGTTCATCCTCAACCAGGAGGGCGTCGCCCGCCTGTGGACCCGCGGCCTGATGCGCGACGGGCCGTTCCCGACGCACTACGAGCCGTTCGAGTCGCCGATGGCCAACATCCCGTTCCCGCGGGTGAAGGGCAATCCGGCGTCGCGGATCTTCAAGGACGACCTGGCCGATCTCGGCACCTCGGAGGAGTTCCCCTACGCGGCGACGAGCTACCGGCTGACCGAGCACTTCCACGGCTGGACCAAGCACGCCCGGATCAACGCGATCCTCCAGCCGGAGGCCTTCGTCGAGATCTCCGAGCAGCTCGCGAAGGAGAAGGGCATCGTCAAGGGCGGCTGGGTCCGGGTCTGGTCCAAGCGCGGCTCGCTCAAGGCCAAGGCGGTCGTCACCAAGCGCATCAAGCCGCTGATGTGCGACGGGAAGGCCGTCCACGTGGTCGGCATCCCGCAGCATTGGGGCTTCATGGGCCAGACGAAGAAAGGATGGCACCCGAACTCGCTCACCCCGGTGGTCGGCGACGCCAACACCGAGACGCCCGAGTTCAAGGCGTGGCTCGTCAACATCGAGGCGACGACGCCTCCTGCTGACGCCGTCGCGTAAGGGGAGCATCAGACCATGGCCGATTACAGCTCCCTCGACATCCGGCAGCGCTCCGCCTCCACGGAGACGCCGCCGGCCATCCGCTCGCACATGGAGGTCGCCAAGCTCATCGACGTGTCGAAGTGCATCGGCTGCAAGGCCTGCCAGTCGGCCTGCGAGGAGTGGAACGACCTGCGCGACGACGTCGGCGTCAACGTCGGCGTCTACGACAACCCGCACGACCTCACGCCCAAGACGTGGACCCTGATGCGGTTCACCGAGTACGAGAACGAGGCGACCAACAACCTCGAATGGCTGATCCGCAAGGACGGCTGCATGCACTGCACCGATCCGGGCTGCCTCAAGGCGTGCCCGTCCCCCGGCGCGATCGTGCAGTACTCCAACGGCATCGTCGACTTCATCGAGGAGAACTGCATCGGCTGCGGCTACTGCGTGAAGGGCTGCCCGTTCAACATCCCGCGCATCTCCGAGAAGGACCACAAGGCGTACAAGTGCACGCTGTGCTCGGACCGCGTCGCCGTCGGCCAGGCGCCCGCCTGCGCCAAGGCGTGCCCAACCGGCTCGATCATGTTCGGCACCAAGGCCGCGATGATCGAGCAGGCGCACGACCGGGTCGAGGACCTCAAGTCGCGCGGCTTCGAGCATGCCGGCCTGTACGACCCGGCCGGCGTCGGCGGCACGCACGTGATGTACGTGCTCCACCACGCCGACAAGCCGCAGCTCTATGCCGGCCTGCCGCTCGACCCGAAGATCTCGCCGCTGGTCGCCTTCTGGAAGGGCGGCGCCAAGGTGTTCGGGCTCGCCGCGATGGGCTTCGCCGCGGTCGCCGGGTTCTTCCACTACGTCACGGCGGGGCCGAACGAGGTCGTCGCCGAGGAGGAGGAAGAGGCGATCGAGTACGACCACGAGAAGCGCCGCGACGCCGAGAGCGGCGAGGCCCGGCCGCACTGACGGGCACGGGAGGCCGGCGCCGCCGAAGGCGCGCCGGCCTCCCGGCTCCCGTTCGGGGCCACGGGCGCATCGATCGCGCGCGGTGGATCCCGGCGCGCGAGGACGACGCGGCCCTACGATAAGCGCGAGCCTTGTCCGCGATCGGGAGATCGTGGACGATGCTCCAGGTCGAGAGAAGCAGACCCGATGACCGTTCACACCGACATCCGAGACGGCGATGCCCGCCCCTTGCGCGAGGTGCACGAGGCGCCGGAGATCCTCTACGTTCCCCGCTACACCGGCCTGCAGCGCGTCAACCACTGGATCACCGCGATCCTGTTCACCCTGCTGACCCTCTCCGGCCTGGCGATGTTCACGCCGTACCTGTTCTCGCTCACCGGCATCTTCGGCGGGGGCCAGGCGACGCGGGCGATCCACCCGTGGTTCGGCGTGGCGCTGGCGGTCAGCTTCGCGCTGCTGTTCCTGCGCTTCTGGAAGCTCAACATCCCCAACAAGGACGACGTCGCCTGGTCGATGAAGATCGGCGACGTGGTCACCAACCGCGAGGACCGGCTGCCCGAGCTCGGCAAGTACAATGCCGGCCAGAAGGGCGTGTTCTGGGGCCAGACCGCGCTGATCGGGATCATGTTCGTCACCGGGCTGGTGATCTGGGACCAGTACTTCTACCAGTACACCGTCATCGAGACGAAGCGCTGGGCGCTGCTGGCGCACTCGCTCGCCGCGGTCGTCGCCATCGCGATCATCGTCGTGCACATCTACGCCGGCATCTGGGTGCGCGGCACCGGCCGGGCGATGGTGCGCGGCACCGTCACCGGCGGCTGGGCCTATCGCCACCACCGCAAGTGGTTCCGGCAGATCGCCGGCGGCAAGCGCCAGCGCGGCTCCACCGACAAGCGCGGGCACTGACGCCTTGGCCCGTTTCTTCAAGCGCACCCCCGCGGCCGAGCCCGCGGGGCAAGATCCCGCCGCGCAAGATCCCGCCGATACCGCCGGTAAAACCCCGAAACGCCAGAAGCTGCACGAGCTGCAGCCCGATCCGGACCGGATCGGCATCGCCGGCTCGGTGCCCTTCGTCCAGCTCCCCGTCCCGGCCGACCTGTTCGCGAACCGCGCCCTGCGGCTGCAGCGCCTCGCCCCCGACCATCCGATGGGCGGCTACCTCGACCTGCTCGCCCGCATCGCCACGGCGCAGGCCTCGGTTCAGGCCGCGCGCGCCGGACAGGTGCCGCAGCCCGAGACCGAGCCGAATGCCGACAGCGCCCTGCGGCTCGAGCACGGCATGCCGCCGCTCTCGCGCCACAGCCTGGAGGCGCCCGGCGCCTTCCTGGCCTGCCTGGACGGGCTGCTCGCCGCCCTCGACCTCGGGCCGGCGCCGCAGGCCGCCCAC
>NZ_VRVH01000278.1:0-5943 GCF_008040095.1 Methylobacterium sp. WL6
GGGGGGCATCGCGGGTCTAGATCCGGCAAGAACGGATCAGGAACAAGCAGCATGCGTTACGACGGTTCAACCATGGCGACGATGGCCACGCGCGCAGCGGTGAGATGGCGTGGAGGGCGGGGTAGAAGGCCAATGCCGACACCGCTTTACCGCTTCCCACTGCACAGACGGGCACGAGCTCGTGGCCGACCTCCAGGGCAAGCGGCTGCCGACGTGGGCGCTGATGCGCGCGCACGCGGAGCGCGTCGCGCTGGACCTGATGCTCGGCGCAACGCCGCGCGATTGGTCGTCCTGGACGGTGGAGATCTACGAGGCGTGGGGTCGCCACGTGCTTTCGAAGCCGTTCGCCGACGTGCTCGTCAATCGGCAGGCACGGCAAGGTTGAACGATTTCTGGAGGGTTTGCAGCAGATATGCCTGCCCGGGTCAGTGAAAACGACCACTCTGATCGGCCCCAGATATGTTCCGAGCCAGAAGCCTGCCGGCCGTCATCAGGGCCTGCCGCAGCACCGGCAGCATTTCCCTGGCGTGGTCCTGCTCGATGAGCCCATGTGCCATCAGCAAATGGTCAGCGACGAGTTCCAACACAGACCTTGGATTCGTAGCCGGATGCCCCGGAGGCGGGACAAAGCGCGCGAGCGTTCCGTAGGCGGTGAAGGGTTCAGAACCACTTGAAGCGATTTCGGTCAGCGACCCCAAATACCCGAGGAAGGTGCGTCCTGGGGGGCCGAATGACGGTATCGCTCCGCCGACGACCCAGGCGTAACTCCCGTCGGCCCGACGGAGCCGGTGGCGGAACGTGTACTCCATCTGCTCAGCATGGACGCTGCTGAGGAAGCTGATCGCGATCTCCCGATCCTCCGGGTGTACAGAATTCAACCAGCCATGACCCGCACCCGAAGCTTCGTCTCTCCCTGTGAACGCGCACCATTCTGGGCTGACGTAGGTCACCTCCCCCTCAGCGTTCGTGACGAAAATCATACCGTTCCCCCAGCTTCAAGGCGTTTGGGGCGCTAACGCGCATTAATGACACTAGGGCAGCCGCCACATACTCAAAACCATACTAGTACAAATGGACTAATGTGCCGGCTAAAAAATGTGATATGAGAGAGAACAATCTTCTTCGTCGGGTATGTGTCTCGTAATGACAAGCTCCCGCGAAACGCATCGGGCGATGCTGGACAATCTAGCTCGAGCCCTCGGCATTCCCTCCGAGCGATTTTTTGCCTGCGAATCGTTTGTAGATGGAGCCCTTACCGCTGGAGAATGCTTGAGCCTTTGGTCGAAGATCAAGACAATAGAGGGTCGCAAGCAAGCTCTGCAGGCGCTGCGCGTAATCGCGGAAACCTCCTGGCTCGATGAAGCCTAGGCGCCGCATTGCGCCGGTGCGCCCGCGCCCCTCCCCGCCGGCCCACATCCGGCGAGAGCACTTGCTTAGCTTCACAAATGATAGAAGCTGCGCAGCACTCGCGGCCACTAAGTAATCTTTTATCATATGTTTAGCCGGCGATCGTGCAAATCAGGCGATTTCGAGGATATGGAGACGAATATCCTCTGGAACGGTTTGCCGCGTGTCGGGCTTTATAGGAAAATCGCCCATCGTTTTTTCTGGGTGTGAACAGGAAACCATGCGCGTCGTGAAAGATTTCTGCCGTTCATGCGGCATCGAAATAGTAATTTATGTTGGCACAGAATGCATGATCACACAGGCCGCCCATAAGGACCGGCAAGAGCATTGTAACTGCAAATCGGACGAGAGGTGCCCGATGGTCACCTTATCAATGGTAGCCCATGGGTGCGAACCGTTGCCGCTGAAAGGGGCACGCTTTAAGGCCTCGCATCAGGTTCAGCCTCGAGTCGATGGCAACAGCCCGAAGCCGGGCTACGCTGTGGGATCCGCGTCGACTACCGCAGGGCGCTGATGATCAACGCGCGCCGCGTCGAGGCGATCGGCGAAACCTGGATCTGGTACGGGAATCAGACCTTCCGGCGGGACCGCCTGGAGCGGCCTTTTGGGGCGCCGGTACGGGAGGCCGGTCGGTAGGGTGCAGGCACGAAAAAGCCCGCCGCGACAGCTGCCGGTCGGGCTCAAGTGATGTCGGGGCCAGAGGAACCCCTTGGAGAGCCGGGGCGTAACGCGAGCTAGTTAACGGAGAACGAAAGAGCCCCGCGCGGCGGATGCCGGCGGGGCTAAGTGCGACTCGGGTAGGAATGAGCGTGAAACGGAAGTGCCCCACGCCGTGGCCGTAAGCGATCCATGTGCCAGCAGTACTGGAGCGAAGGCCGTGGGTACGGAAAAATCCCCGGCGGCAGCTGCCGGGCGATCTGAGGATAATGCAGGGGGGAGGGGGGCTCAGAGCCTGGGAGTTAGAGCCCCTTCTTCGTCCCAATGGTCCGGCCACCACCGCGACGCATCATGTGGTGGCGCATCATCGGCCGGCGCATCATACGACGATGCATCATCCGGCGCTCCATGCGGACATTCGTCACCAGCTCGGCGGGTGCGGCCACAGCGGCGGACGGGCCCATGGGTGCAGCGGAGGCGGACGTGGAGAGTGACGCTGCGCCGAGCGCGGCGAACAGGGCGGCGGCGATGATGGATGAGCGCAAGATGGTTCTCCTCGCGTGCCGCCAGAAGCGACAGCCTTCTCCCGTCGGTCGACCGGAGAATGGAAGAACCAAGCTCAAGCTCGTTTCGATCCGTTCGATCGTGGACCCGTAAGCGCGTGGAATGCGCAGCCGGGCACCTCGGATAGCCATCCCCGCTTAGACAGCGTTTTAGTGAGTGCGCGCTGCGGGCCCATTGGCAGCGATCCAGTCGGGCGAGAGGACGTGGCCTTCCTCCGTCACGATCCATGGTAGCGCTCTCGGATCTCGGAGCGCGTCGATCGCAACCGTCAGGGCTTCGCGCAGTGTTCGAAACTCATGTCCCTCCTGCCTACGGGGAGACATACCCCGCGGCCAGATCGTCAGATCGGCGGGCTTGTCCAGGTCGCTGAGCGTCATGCGAACAGTCTGCTTCGATGGGAGGGACACGCCTCGATACCGGAGCCCTATGGCTTCGGTTGGACGATCGTGTTTCGGGTATGTGACCGTGTTGGATGGGGGGAGCCCTAAGCCCGTGCGCCTACCCGGTGCGACCCACCCAGGCTGATCCCCTTCGACGACACCGAACGCGTGCCGAACGATGTCGGAGCGTAGGGTTTGCGTGACAGGTCATGCAGCGCATCTCCGACGAGACCTGGCGCTCCTTGTAGAGCGCGCCTTTCGCAGGTTGCGGCGATGCGGATGCCGAGTTCGTGGGTGTGGCTACGGCCGTAGAGGTAGACCGCCAGCCGGGCGCGGGTGGCCTCGGGAATACCTTCCAACAGGCTGGGCAGCGTCTCGGCTTCAGCGCCCATGAGCCGCCCCAGCACCTCTATGGCGACCGGGCAGTCCGCAGCAGGATCATCGACGCTGATCGGGTACGCTCGGTTCACGACGGCACCTGTTGGCTGGACGCGAGCACGGTGGCGGCAGGTGGTTAATGATTGGTGTCGCGGATCAGTAATGCCGCTCGGCCCGCGTCAGTGATCGCCCACTCTCGCGATCCCTCAGCGGAAGTGGCTCCTATCGGCTCGACGAAACCCATCCTCATCAGCCCAGGGATTTCCTGATCCCCCTTCGCAGGGCGTGGTCCGCGCGCCAGCAGCGTCAGCCGGTAATGCTGGCTCGGCCGCAGCTTACCCTTCATTCTACCGCCCTCTTCGGCGTCTTCCCCTCCACAAACCTGATGCCCTGCTATGGCTATGTCCTCATGCGGCGGTTAGCGCATGGTGAGGATGGCGATCATAGCCGATCATCCAGATACGTAATTGACATTGCAGGAGGTCGCGGTTCGGGTAGCTGCGCTCTGCTGAGAGGTCGGCGACGACCCATGCACAGATTGATCTTGCTGCTCCAATTCACGAGAGGCGAAATCAAGACATCTAGCTCGCGCCTCTGGATCAATCAAAGCTGTAAATGCCTTCACGAGAGCTATCGTTTCTGCAAGCTTCTCTGAGGTGTTTACTCCAAAAAACTCGCTGACCGACTCTCCTAGGATTGAAGCTATGCGCTCCATGATCGTGAGTTGTGCGGAAGGAATACGATGCGCTTTTTCCATGGCGCGGGCTTCTATGAAGCGCCGGTGAGGACGGCAATTCAATTTGTCGGTATCCGACTCATCCGGCGATCAGGTGAGGCGGGCCTGTCCCCCGATCTGATCACGGGGCGACGGGTGCTTCGCCCATCTCACCAGTGAACCGGTCCTGAGCCCGGCTTGGGGGCAAGAGGGCCTCAAGCGGTTATCGCGGCGTCAACGATCCACCACCTGTCAGTCCCAAGAGAACTTTACCCGCTTCCTATGCCACGGGATCGTGTTCGCTTCGGCGTGGGTACACCTGCAGATCTTCATCAGACCAGCATGCTTGAAGGCCCCTGGCATCAGTCGGCTCCGCGTTTCGCCCCATGAACGATCTGCTGCAGCAGCGAAGGAAGCGGAAGGCCGTGCTCGTCCAGTAGGAAGGCGGCGCTGAGTAGCGCCCGGATATGTTGCTCCGGGACTGGCCGACTCATGATCTGCGCGTCCAGCACCTGATCGGCGAGGAGGCCGGCGAGGCGGCAGACTTCGGATAGGCGGTCCGACGCGGCGGTCATGCCTTCCGCTCCCGGAACCGAATACCAGCGCCTCCGCCGTTCTCGGGGATGAATTCGATCCCAGCCATTTCAAAGCTTGAGCGGATAGCGTCGAGGGTTGATCGCTTTGCGTCGGACCCATTCTCAATGCGGGTCACAGTGTTGGCAGTGACGCCAGCTTTTTCAGCCAATTCGCGAACGCCCCACCCAAGGGCCGCTCGGGCCATCCGCATCTGAGCCGGATTCATTGGTTTTTTGTCCAAACGCGCGTTGACAGCGTACCAACGCTGCGATAGGTACAGTGTACCAACGCAATGCGACGCTCGCAACACGGATCGCCCCGATGCGCTACGCCAACCTCATCCCTGCCTCGCACATCAGCCGCAGCGCCGACCCCCGCCTGACCGCAGACGCCCGCCGCGCCTTCATCACCACGAAGGCCGCCGTCGTCGCCTCGACCGAGAGCGCCAAGCGCTTCGCCCGCACCGTCGCCCCGCTGGTCCACCGCGACGGCTCCTTCGACCGCTCCGCCATCATGCGTGCTGCCATCCGTTCGGCTCAGGCCCGCATGGAAGTGACCGGCGACGCCTGGGGCGTGTGCATGTCCTACGCCCTCAGGGGCGCCTGGGCCGCCGAAGGCTTCCCGCGCCTACCGTGCGCACTGAGGTCGGACCGATGGCCTCCGACCTGATCCGCTCTCCCGCCGTCCGCCTGCTGCACGCCCGGCAGGATCACGCGCTCTGCCTGCGCCTCGCGGCCTCTTACCGGCACCGGATCGCGGCCGGCGAGACCGATCAGCGCGAGGCCCATGCCTGGGCGCTCGGCAACGCCCGCCGCTGGCGCCTCGTCGCCGCCGAACTGAGCGAGACGCGCTGATGGCAAACCTCTCCCGCCGTGGCGTCCTCGGCGCCTTCCTCGTCCTCGTGTCCTCGCGGGTGCCGGCCATGGCCTCCGACCGTGTGCTGCCGGCGATCCGCTGGGCCGAGAAAGCCGATGCTGTCTATTCCGCCTCGGGCCGTGTCGCGGCCGATCTCGCCGACGCAGGGTTGCCGATGCCCGCCGGTTGGAGCGCCTACCGGGCTTCCCTGGCCCATGTGCGCCGGCTGGCCCGCCTCGACCTCTACGCCCTGACGCCGACTACGCCCGAGACCGCCACGGCGCTGGCCGCCTATCACACGGCGCAGGGCGAGCGGGCCGGTAGCGCAGGCGCCCGCCGAGCTGCCCGCCGCCGGCTCCGCAAGGTGTTCGCCCAGCCGGGTGCCGTGCTGCCGCCCTGGCCGACCTAACC
>NZ_VRVH01000027.1:0-33077 GCF_008040095.1 Methylobacterium sp. WL6
AGCCAGGGGCGCGGGGGCCGGGATCGCGTCCGCCCCCGTCAGCGCGCCGGCGATCCTGGGCCAGACATGGTCGGGCGGCATCTCGGCCGGAACGGCGAGGGCCAGCGGCCCGAGCCGCCGCTCCCACGCCGCCACCGCGGGCGCGGTGGCGGGATCGACGACGCGCTCCAGCTCGAACGCCGCGCGCTCGTCGGGCGAGAGCGAGCCGAGCACGTACTCGGCGGCGCGCAGGTCGCGCTCGGTCTCGGGCCCGGCGCTCACGCCTGCTCCTCCAGGCAGCCCTTGAGGGCGCCGAGCGAGCGGTGCAGCCAGGTCTTGATGGTGTTGACGGGCCGGTCGTAGTGCTGGGCCAGCTCCTCGCGCGACCAGCCCTCGCAATAGGCGAGCACGACGCAGGCGCGCTGCGCCTCGTCGAGGCGCGCGAGGCAGGCCGCGAGCGCGCCGCGTCCGACGATCGCCGCCTCGGTGTCGTGCGGGTCGATGAGACGTTCCACCCAGTCCTCGCCGTCCTCGCGCACCGGTCCCTGGACCTCGCCCTTGCGGCGGATCCCGTCGATGGCCCGGTTGCGCGCGATGGCGCAGAGCCAGGTCATCGGCCGCCCGGATTCCGGAGCGTAGGAGCCTGCCGCCTGCCAGACGCGGAGATAGACGTCCTGAAGCACATCCTCGGCCACGCTCCGATCCCGTTGGATACGCAGGATCACCCCGTAAAGTTTCGGTGATGTCAGGTCGTAGAGCGAGCGCAGGGCGCCCTTGTCGCCACCGGCGATCGCGCGCAGGATCCGCTGCAGGGTCGCGTCGTCACCCAAGGATCGGTCGCCCAAGGATCGTCCCCCGTCCCATCGGCAGGTCCTCGCGCCGGACAGGCGAACGATCGGGACCGTTGCGGCAAGGGTTAGCGCATTCTGCGGTGATGAGAAGACGCGGCGCCCCGATTGCCGCGGTTCTCCCTAGGGATGCATCGCGGGGGCGATGCGGGGCGACGATGGCTCGGGCCGACCTTTCCCGCGGACGTTGCGGCTCGCCGGCACGGCCTCGCGCCGCGCCGCCCTCTCGCGCCGCGCCGCCGCGTCGCCCTGCCGGGGTGTCGCGACCGGTCGGCGCGTCCTATCTCCCGGATGGGGGCACGCGGCTCGCGCCCCTCGGACCACCGACCCTCCGGCACCTTACCGGAGCGCAGACATCTCGAAGGACCGACGCGGCATGGCCTCGCAGGGTGATTGGAAGATCCCGGCTTCGACGCAGCCGAAGCCCGGCGATTACGGCTACGACCTCGACCGCGCCCTCACGGCGATGGTCCAGCTCTCCGCCCGCGTGCCGGCCGAGGCCTTCACCGCCGAGACGCTCGGCACCGAGCGGGCGGGCAACGGCGTGGTCATCGGCGAGGACGGCCTCGTGCTCACCATCGGATACCTCGTCACCGAGGCGGAGAGCGTGTGGCTCACCACCAACGACGGCCGCTCCGTGCCCGGCCACGTCATGGGGTTCGATGCCGCCACCGGCTTCGGCCTCGTCCAGGCGCTCGGGCCGCTGGGCGTGCCGGCGCTCAAGCTCGGCACCTCCGGCAGCCTGAAGATCGGCGACCGGGCGGTGGTGGCCGGCGCCGGCGGGCGCCAGCGCTGCGTCGCCGCGCAGATCGTCGCCCGGCAGGAATTCGCCGGCTACTGGGAATACGTCCTCGACGAGGCGCTGTTCACCGCGCCCTCGCATCCGAACTGGGGCGGGACCGCGCTGATCGGCCCGGAGGGCGACCTCCTCGGGATCGGCTCGCTCCAGCTCCAGCAGGGCGGCACGTCGGGCCCGCGGGCGATCAACATGGTGGTGCCGATCGACCTGCTGCCGCCGATCCTCGACGACCTGACCTCGCGCGGGCGCGCCAACCGTCCGGCCCGCCCCTGGCTCGGCCTCTACGCCACCGAGAGCGAGGATGGCGTCGTGGTGATGGGGCTCGCCGACAACGGCCCGGCCGAGGCGGCGGACCTGCGCGCGGGCGACGTGATCGAGGCGGTGGCGGGCGAGCCGGTGGCGGATCTCGCCGACTTCTTCCGCAGCGTCTGGGCGCTGGGCGAAGCGGGCGTGCGGGTGCCGCTGACGATCCGCCGCGACGGCCGCGCCCTGAAGCCGACCCTGGTCTCGGGCGACCGCGAGCGCTTCCTCATGAGCCCGCCCCTGCACTGACCGTCCCTGTACCGCCCCTCTGCACTGACCGCCCCGCCCGGGCCGTAGCTTGGCTGTACGCAGCACAACACGGCCGTCAGTGGAAATTCATCCGGCACGCCGTAGATTTCTCGCTGCCCGGCCATTCCCTCCCTGGCCGGACATCGAAGGAGATCGCGTCATGACGCACGTGAAGACTTTTGGTGGGGCCGGCCTGGCGACGGCAGCCGGCCTGGCGGGAGCCCTGCTCCTCGCACCCGCCGCCCAGGCCATGCCGCTGGCGCCGCTGCCCGGCGGCGCCCTGATCGAGACCGTCGCCGGCGGCTGCGGCCCCGGCTTCCATCCCAATCCGTGGGGCGTGTGCCGGCCGAACTGGGGCCGGCGGCCGGTCTACGGCCCCTACGCCTACGGCCCGCCCCGCCCGTTCTACGGCCGCCCGGCCTATTACGGGCCGCGCCCGTTCTACTGAGACCGGGCCCGGCCGTCGGGCCGGGCCCCGCGCATATGACAACGCCGCATCGCACCTTTCGGCCGATGCGGCGTTGTCGTATGCACGATGCCGCACGCGGATCCACAGTGTTCGGCGATCGGATCGATGCGCGACGGTGCCGGCGCGCAGACGACGCAAGGTCATCGCTTGCACGTTACCCAAGCCGATCGGACGCCGTTGGCCTCCTGAACTGCGAACGCAATCCGGCGCGCGCGAAGGCCTCGAAAACAGGCTTTCCAAAACCTTGCCAAATCGTTGTGCGCCGCATGCCGGTCTCGCATGGCTGGCTAACGAATGTCGGCCTGCCGCTGCGGCGCAGCAAGCTTATATGTGCATTGCACCAACAAGAGGCAGGCGGTGCCCAAGCGGTCGTCACCGCCTGCCTGAACAAAGGTCAATGTCATGTCCGCCGCCCGTAGCGTCCTCAACCGTTTCCGCGCCTATCTCCGTTACCGTGAGACCATCACCGAGCTGTCGCGCCTGTCCGACCGCGACCTCGCCGACCTCGGCATCAACCGCTTCGAGATCCAGGGCATCGCCCGCGGCTGAACCGCCATCGCCCGCGGCTGAAGCTCCCGGACGTGCGCCGGCCCGTTGCCTCGGGCCGGCTCGTTCCGGTATTTGCAGGGGCATGTCCCAAGCAAGCGCGCCCATCCACATCGTCGGCGGCGGCCTCGCAGGCTCGGAAGCCGCCTGGCAGATCGCCGAAGCCGGCCACCACGCGGTGCTGCACGAGATGCGGCCGGTGCGCGGCACCGAGGCCCATCACGGCGAGGGCCTCGCCGAGCTCGTCTGCTCCAACTCCTTCCGCTCCGACGACCCGAACGGCAACGCCGTCGGCCTCCTGCACCAGGAGATGCGGACGCTCGGATCGCTGATCCTGCGGGCGGCCGACCAGCATCAGGTCCCGGCCGGCGGCGCGCTCGCGGTCGACCGCGAGGGGTTCTCCGCCGCCGTCACCGCCGCGCTCGAAGCGCACCCCAACGTCACCATCGTGCGGGAGGAGGTCGCCGGGCTGCCGCCGGAGAGCTGGGGGCCGTGCATCGTCGCCACCGGCCCGCTCACCGCCCCCGCCCTCGCCGAGGCGATCCGCACCATCACCGGCGCCGACGCGCTCGCCTTCTTCGACGCCATCGCCCCGATCGTCCACCGCGACTCGATCGACATGAGCAAGGCGTGGTTCCAGTCGCGCTACGACAAGGTCGGGCCCGGCGGCACGGGGGCCGACTACATCAACTGCCCGATGGACCGAACGCAGTACGACGCCTTCATCGCGGCGCTCGTCGGCGGCGAGAAGATCGGCTTCAAGGAGTGGGAGGCCTCGACGCCGTACTTCGACGGCTGCCTGCCGATCGAGGTGATGGCCGAGCGCGGCCCCGAGACCCTGCGCCACGGCCCGATGAAGCCCGTCGGCCTCACCAACCCGCACGATCCCCA
This sequence comes from Methylobacterium sp. WL6, assembly GCF_008040095.1. Classification (NCBI taxonomy): domain Bacteria; kingdom Pseudomonadati; phylum Pseudomonadota; class Alphaproteobacteria; order Hyphomicrobiales; family Methylobacteriaceae; genus Methylobacterium; species Methylobacterium sp. WL6. The sequence continues at coordinate 4,085 of NZ_VRVH01000027.1, forward strand.
GGTGAAGGCCTGCGCGATCGTGCAGCTGCGCCAGGACAACGCGCTCGGCACGCTCTACAACATGGTCGGCTTCCAGACGAAGCTGACCTATTCCGAGCAGGTCCGCGTCTTCCGCACCATCCCCGGCCTCGAGAACGCGGAGTTCGCCCGCCTCGGCGGCCTCCACCGCAACACCTACCTCGACAGCCCGCGCCTGCTCGACGCGACCCTGCGCCTGAAGGTGCGCCCGTCGCTGCGCTTCGCCGGCCAGATCACCGGCTGCGAAGGCTATGTCGAGAGCGCGGCGATCGGCCTGATGGCCGGGCGCTTCGCGGTGGCGGAGAGCCGGGGCGGGGCGCTCGAGCCCCTGCCGCAGACGACCGCGCTCGGCGCGCTGATCGCCCACATCACCGGCGGCCACATCCTCGACGACGTGCCCGAGGAGACGGCCAAGGAGCCGGGCAAGCCGCGCTCGTTCCAGCCGATGAACGTCAATTTCGGCCTGTTCCCGCCGCTCGCCGCGATGCCGCGCAACGAGACCGGCAAGCGCCTGCGCGGGCCGGAGAAGGCGATGCTCAAGCGCCAGGCCCTGACCGACCGGGCGCGCGCCGACCTGTCGGCCTGGATCGCCGGCACGACGCCCCAGGCCGCGGCGGCCGAGTAGCGCCCCCACGTTCAAGCGCGCGAAAAAGTCCCCCGATCGGCGACATCGCGCCTTGAGCCCGCGCCCGTCCCGGCGAACAGTGGCGCGGACGGCGCAGGCCGGATCGCGGGACGAGGCGCAGCCGTGGCGGGACCTTACGAAAAATCCTCCGGGTCGACGGTCGGGGCGGTGCTCCGCGTCACCAGCGGCAACTTCCTGGAGATGTTCGACTTCTTCCTGTTCGGCTTCTACGCGACCCACATCGCGAAGGCGTTCTTCCCGGCCGGCGACGAGTTCGCCTCCCTGATGCTGACCTTCATGACGTTCGGTGCCGGCTTCCTGATGCGGCCGCTCGGTGCCGTGCTGCTCGGCGCCTACGTCGACCGGGTCGGGCGCCGCAAGGGGCTGATCACCACGCTGGCGATCATGGCCGCCGGCACGGTGCTGATCGCCTTCGTGCCGGCCTACGCCACCATCGGCCTGCTCGCCCCGGCCCTCGTCCTGATCGGCCGGCTGCTCCAGGGCTTCTCGGCGGGCGTCGAGCTCGGCGGCGTCTCGGTCTACCTGTCGGAGATGGCGACGCCCGGCCGCAAGGGCTTCTACGTGTCCTGGCAATCGGGGAGCCAGCAGGTGGCGATCATGGCCGCCGCCGCGATCGGCTACGGGCTGAGCCACGCGCTGGTGCCGGAGCAGATGTCGGAATGGGGCTGGCGGGTGCCGTTCCTCATCGGCTGCGCGCTGGTGCCGTTCCTGTTCTACATCCGCAACTCGCTGGAGGAGACCAAGGCCTTCGCCGAGCGCAAGCACCGGCCGGAGGCGGCCGAGATCTTCCGGACGCTCGCGACGAACTGGCGGATCGTGCTGCTCGGCATGCTGATGGTCGCGATGACCACGATCGCGTTCTACACGATCACCGTCTACACGCCGACCTTCGGCAAGAGCGTCCTCAAGCTCACCGACACCGACAGCCTGCTCGTGACCTTCTGCGTCGCGGTCTCGAACCTGTTCTGGCTCCCGGTGATGGGGGCGCTGTCCGACCGGATCGGCCGCAAGCCGCTCCTGATCGCGTTCTCGGCGCTGACCCTGCTCACCGCCTACCCGGCGCTGACCTGGCTCGTGGGTCACATCAGCTTCGGGGCGCTGCTCGCCGTGCTGCTGTGGTTCTCGTTCCTCTACGGCAGCTACAACGGCGCGATGGTGGTGGCGCTGACCGAGGTCGTTCCGGTCGAGGTCCGCACCGCCGGCTTCTCGCTCGCCTACTCGCTGGCGACCGCCCTGTTCGGCGGCATGACGCCGCTCGTCGCCACGTGGCTGATCGCGGCGACCGGCGACAAGGCCGCACCCGGCCTGTGGATGTCGCTCGGCGGCGCCCTGGGACTGGTCGCGACGCTGGTGATCTATCGCGGGCGCGGGGCGATGCCGGCCGGGATGCCCGCCGCGGCCCGGTGAGCCGCGCGGCGATCCGCCGGTCGGAAGCTATTGCGGGGATGCCGTCCGGTACAGGACGGGCGTGGCCGGATGGCGCGGCGCGAGCCGGATCCAGGGAACCCGGTCCGGCTCGAAGCGGACGCGGGCCGCCCGGCGCCAGAGCGGCGGGGCATGATCGCCGACCAGGAGGATCTCCGTACCCGGATTGCGGATCGCGAGACGCGAGACCGCCGCGAACAGGTCCTCCCAGATCTCGGCCATCGCGCAGACCTCCGGATCGCCGAAGGGCCCACCGGTCTTGCAGTCGTGGCGCGGCGTCGCCTCCCCGGGCCTGACCGGGACATGGGAATTGAGCGTGACCCAGTACACGAACAGCGGCTGCGTCGCCTTCGACAGCCGGTCGTCGATGGTTTCGGCGATGTCGACGTCGCAGGGGCCGACGAACGCGCCGCCGCAGTGCCGCGTGTAGGCCGTGGTCGCGGTGTCCTGGAACACGCTTCGGACGAAGCCCGCCTTCGGGTACCAGGACGACCGATCGTAGAATGCGCTCGTGAACCCATGGACCGAGACGGTGCGGTAGCCTCGCGCGGCGAGCTGGGCCGGAAGGCAGGTCGGTCCGTGCCCGTCGAGGAGAACGGTGTAGGCCGAGCGCGAATGGCAGAGCTCGCGCATCTCCCCGTACGAGGTCGCCCCGAAGAAGCTCGTCGTGCCGGTCGTGATGCTGAAGGCCTCCCTCAAGGCCGCGTCGTCGAAGGCGGAGAACAGCACCTCCCTCTGGCGCGGGTCGCGCAGGACGCCCAGGCTCTCGACGAGCACGAGAAGGACGTTCGGCTTCCGCGGCGACGGCGCCGTCAGGGCGGCGAAGCCCGCCGCCTGGACCGCGGATTGGAAGGGCTGACCGATGGCGGCGGCCGGGCCGAGAGAAAGGCTGGCCGAGCTGTTGATCGCGATGTCGGCGAACAGGAATCCCGACACCGCCAGGGCGAGGACGATCCTGTTGCCTCGGACCATGGGTGCCCTGTAGCGCACGAGGAACCACAGGCCGGCCGCGACGAATGCCGTCAGGGCCGCCGTGAGCCCCGCATAGAGCGGCGAGCTCAGCAACCGGACATGCGTCAGGGCATCGAGGTTGTGATGGATGGATCCGATGTCGAGGAAAAAGATCTCCGAGACGATCATCAGCAGGTCGAAGGCCACGACCGTGAGGTAGAGCGGTACCACGGCAAGGGGCCGCAGCCGGATGCCGACCAGGATCACGACGACGTAGGCCGCGATCGGCGCGGATCGTGCCGGAATGCCGATCCAGAGGCTTGCCAGGATGGCCAGCGCGTTCGGCAGGAGCAGGGCGCCGACGACGAGAAGCAGGGTCGGCCCGGCCTGCGCGATGCGGCGGCGGACCGCCCAGCCGCCGACGCGTTCGCGCACGGTTTCGCGCGCGTCGACGAAGCCGTTTTCCGCGCTGTCCATGCCCGCGCCCCACCTCAAGTCAGTGGAGCATGTTCCTATGGATCGGTTATCACGGTCCTAATCTGCACGTGAACCCGGTAAATTTGCCCAGACGATCGAAATCGTTCCCGCCTTTCCGAGGTCTGGCGGGCGGGCGTCGGAACGCGCGAGCCCTCCTCAGATCGCCCGCCGCGCCATCAGCCGCCGGCCCGGGCGGTGCCCCTCCTCACCGGTGTCGCGGAACCCGAGCTTGGTCAGGAGCCCCCAGGAGGCGACGTTGCCGGGACGGCACTCGGCAACGATCGTGCGGGCCGGAAAGCGCAGCGACAGCGATCCCAGGATGCCCGACACCGCTTCCGTGGCGAGACCGCGCCCCCGGGCGGCGCCGCCGACCCAGTAGCCGATCTCGACCGCCTCGGTTCCGCGCAGGTGCGTCCCGACCACCCCGACCAGGGTTCGGCCCTCGCGCGTCCGGGCGCCGAAGAACCGGTCCTCGCGGCGGCGTCCCGAGGCGATGAGCCTGCGGGCATCCTCGAGCGTGAAGGGCGCGGGCAGGAAATCGACGGCGCCGGTGATCGCCGGGTCGTCGGTGAGGCTCCGCAGCGCCTCCGCATCGCCCGGAATCAGCACGTCGATCGACAGTCGCGCGGTCTCCAGACCGGGCAGGTCGCACAAGCTGTCGCTTCGGGCGCGGCGGAAGAACATCTCGGAGGATGTGGGATCGGACGACGGATACCGTAAGAGACGCTTTGGCGGGGCGGTCTCATCCCGCGCCGACCCGGGCGCGGCCTACTCCACGGCCTGGAAGCCCGACAGCGGCGCCTCGACGCGGCAGACGACCCCGTCGGGCTCGTAGGCGAGGCCGACCGCGCCCCCGACCGCGCCCGCGAGCCCGCGCTCGATCAGCCGCGACCCGAAGCCCTTCCGCGTCGGCGGCGCGACCTTGGGACCGCCGCGCTCGGTCCACAGCATCCGCACCATGGCGTCGGCATCGAGCGACCACGTCACGGCCACGCGGCCGCCGGGCACCGAGAGCGCGCCGTACTTGGCCGCGTTGGTGGCGAGCTCGTGCATCATCAGCGCCAGCGACAGCGCCGCCTTCGGGCCGACCTCGATCTCCGGCCCGTCGAGGGCGAGGCGCCCGGCCTGGCCGTCGTCGTGGATCGCCAGCGCCCCGGCGATCACCGCGGCGATGCCGGCGCTCTCGCGCGCGCCCGTCAGGAGGATGTCGTGCGCCTTGCCCAGGGCGATCAGCCGGGCGGCGAGCGCCTCCTTGGCGCTCTCGAAATCGGGGGCGTTGCGCAGGGTCTGCGACGCGATGGCCTGGACCATCGCGAGGGTGTTCTTGAGGCGGTGGCTGAGCTCGCGGTTACGGAGCGCCTGCTGGTCCTCGGCCTGGATGCGCCCGAGCGTGCCCCAGAGCCGCTCGGCGACCTCGCGCACGAAGGCGATCTCGCCGGCGGCCCAGGCGCGCGGCGCGCGGTCGTGGACGAACAGCACCCCGGCGAGCCGGCCGAGCCGCGTCAGCGGGACGTTGATCGCGGCCCGCGCGCCCATGCCGGCATAGGCCGCGGCATCGCCGGCCAGCGCCGGATCGGCGATATCGGGGATCGCCTGCGGCAGGCCCGAGGCCAGGCGCGCCACCGTGCGCTCCAGCGTGATGTCCTCGATCATCGCGGTGGTCTGGAGCCGGTCGCCCAGCGCCTGCGACACGAGGTTGACCCGGGCCCAGATGATGCGGCCGTCGGCACGGCGGTAGCGCTTCTCCAGGGTCTCGCGCAGGACCTCGCCGGCGGCGAGGCGCCGGTGCAGGGTGTCGCGCTCGGCCGCATCCTCCTGCGGGGTCCACAGCGCCACCGACCGGCCGACGATGGCGGCGGCCGGCGCGCCCCAGATGGCGCAGAGCTTGGCGTTGACGCTCAGCACCTCCAGGCTGTGCGGATCGAGCTGGACGATGCCGACGTTGGCGCCCTCGAAGATCGCGCGGACATCGGCCTCGGCGCGGTTGCGCTCGCTCAGGTCGAGCATCGCGCCGACCATGCGCACCGGCGTGCCGTCCGCGCCGCGGATCACGTAGCCGCGGTCGAGCACGTCGGCGTGGCGTCCGTCGGCGCGCAGGAAGCGGTATTCGAGGCTCCAGGCGTCGCTCCCGCCCCGGATCGCGGTACCGAGCGCCGCCTCGACCCGGTCGCGGTCGGCCGGGTGGACCTGCGCCAGCCACCATGCCCCAGTGGCGGCCTCGCCGTCCGGAGCCCAGCCGTAGGCGGTCTGGAGCGCCTCGTTCCACGTGACCGTGTCGGCGACGAGATCCCAGTCGCGGATCGCGTCGCTGGTCGCCCGCGCGATCAGGCGGTAGCGCTCGCGGACGGCCTCCGAGGCGAGGTCTGCGACCTTGCGCGCGGTGACGTCCCGGACGCTCCCGACGATCCGGTTGGCCCGGCCGCCGGCGAGCACCGGACGGCCGCAGATCGCGACCCAGCAGGGCGCATCGTCGGGCCGCACCAGCCGGTAGTCGCCGCCGAACCGCCCGTCGCCCTCCGGGTCGAGGGCGGTGCGCAGGTCGGCGGCGGCGCGCATCCGGTCGTCCGGGTGGATCGCCCGCAGGAAGGTCCGCGCCAGGTTCGCCGGCTGCGCCGCGTCGAGCCCGAGCAGCCGGCGGGCGTGGGCATCGCAATCGAGGCGGTCGGCGAGCGGGTCGTAGTCCCAGATCCCGATCTCGGTCGCCTCGATCGCCAGCCGCATCAGCAGCGCGCTCTCGCCGAGGCGGACGGTGGTGGCGGCGCGCGCCGCGAGGGCTTGGCGCTGCCGGGCGAGGCGCGCCTCCCGACGGTCGAGGGCGGCGCGGCTCTCCAGCAGGCCGACCGTGCGGCGCCCGAGCGCCCGGAAGGCCGCCTCCTGGCCGGGCGCGAGGCCGGCGCGCGGCAGGGTGTCGAGGACGCAGAGCGTCCCGAGCGGGACGCCGTCGCGCGAGACGAGGCGGAGCGCCGCGAGGAAGCCGAACGGGAGCGCGCCTCCACCGGGCCCCGCGCCCCGGTCGGCGAGGACGCGGAGGTCGGGCAGGACGAAGAGGTCGTCTCGGAAGATGTCGCCGTGGGGGAGGACTTGTCCCTGGCGGACGCCTCCGCCCCGATCGAGCCCCCCTCGCGAGAGCAGCCGTGCCAGCGCCCGCCCGTCGGGCGCGGCGATCCCGAGGCGTGCCGCCACCGCCAAGCCGTCGCCGTCGACGAGGCCGAGGAAGGAGGCCGGCGCACCGAGGAGCGCACGCGCGAGCAGCACGGTGTCGTCGAAGCCGGTCTTGGCCGGATGCGCTCCGGAATCTACGCGGGGCGCGGCCCGCACCGGTCGGTCGGGAAGGGTGGACGGGGCGCTCACCGCGGCGTCCGCGGCGATCCGCACGCCGCGGCGGCCTCGGGCCGTGGGATGGGGAAGCGGGGTTCAGCGCGCCGCATCCCGCCTCCTTCCGCCCTCGTCGCGGTCGGTCGCCGCCGCGCGCTCCGACGCGCCGCCGACGGCGTGGATGCTGCCGAGCACGGTATCGTAGTGGCGGCGGACGACGCCGTGGCACTCGCAGGCGGCGTCCACCATCGCGGTGCGGTCGAGGATCGTGATGCGGCCGCGCCCGACGCGCAGCAGGCCCTGCGCCTGCAGCGTGCTGAGGATGCGGGTGAGATAGGTGCGCTGGACCCCGAGCATCGCGGCGAGCTGCTCGTGGGTCACGGGCAGCACGTCGCCGTCGATCCGGTCCTGGAGGGTCAGCAGCCAGCGCAGGCAGCGCGCCTCGATCGGGTGCAGGGCGTTGCAGGCCACCGATTGCAGCACCTGCGCCAGCAGGCAGTCGGCGTAGCGGGTGAACAGGGCGCGCAGGCTCGCCGAGCGGCGCTTGGCCTCCTGCAGGCGCGCCGCATCCAGGCGCAGGGCCGGTCCGCCGACCTGCACGACCGCGCTGGTGGAGGCGGGAACCCGGCCGTCGCTGACCGCGCCGCCGACGGCGCCCTCGCAGCCGATCGTGGCGGTCTCGGCGCTGCGGCCGTCCTGCATCGCGATCAGCAGGGTCACGACCGTCTGCCGGCAGGGAAACGTGATCGCGCCGACCTCGGCGCCGGCGGCGAAGAGCACGTCGCCCTTCTCGTAGGCGACCGGCTCGAGATGCGGCGCCAGCAGGGCGCGGTCGGCGCCGCGCAGGCTCTCGAGCAGGCGGTTGCCGTCGAACGGGGAGGAAGACGCGACCGACATGCGATTCGACGGTGGAGGGCGGATCGTCACAACCTACAGGAGCGACCCGGCCGCAGTCCGTCCATTAGTGGACAGAAGACGCGCGAATTCGATGATTTTTCGACATTTGCGCGCGGCTGCGCCGGCGCGATCGCGCGTCGGCGGGAAGCGCTTTCAGAGGGATGCCGGCCGGCTTTCTACTTGCCGGTGCAGAGGCCCTGCTCGGAGAGGCGGCGGTGCTCGCGTGGGTCGCAATCGGTCGAGAGGAACGAGGCCCACTCGGCCGGCGTCCCGTAGAAGGCGTTGCGGTCGACGTCGCCGCGCACCCCCGGCACGCGGCCGGTCGAGGTGAACTGCCACAGCATCCACTTGCGGTTGGCGAAGCGCTGCTCGGGCTCGGCTGCGGTCGAGCGCAGCCAATGCGGGTAATCCGGCAGCTCGCCCTCGAGCACGTCCTTGTGGAAGGTGATGTCGGTGTAGATGATCGGCCGCTTGCCGGTGTACCGCTCCATCTCCTCGAGCATGTAGGTCGTCATCGCCAGGGCCTGCGCCTTCGGCAGCTTCTTCGGGCAGGTCTGCGAATGGCCGTTCCACTCCACGTCCAGCACCGGGGGCAGGGCGGTCGGGTCGTTGGGGACGTTCTTCTTGAACCAGTCCATCTGCTCCTTGGCCGAGCGGCACCAGAACACGAAGTGGTAGGCGCCGCGCGGCACGCCCGCCTGGCCGGCGGCGTCCCAGTTGGCGCGGAAGCGGTCGTCGACGTGGTCGCCGCCCTCCGTCGCCTTGATGAAGGCGAACTGGGTGCCGGCGGCGCGCACCGAGGCCCAGTCGACCGGCCCCTGCCACTTCGAGATGTCGATGCCCTGGATCGGATGGCTCTTGGCCCGCGCGACGCCCGGATGGGGCTTCGCGTCGCCGTTCGTCGGGTAGAAGTCGTTGTTGGAGGCGCAAGCCGCGAGGCTCGCCAGAAGCGTCGCCGCCAGGATGCGCTTGGCGACCGCGCGCAGGCCGGCCGAGGTCGAGGCGAGATCCACGGGACGAGCATTCCTCAGCGACATCGATGCCCGGCCCGCCATCTGGTGAAGCGCCACAACAGAGCTATTCGATGGCCCCGGGGCGGTTAACAGACTTTTGCCGTCAATGCGGCGGAATTCCGGAACCCGTGTCGGACGAGACACATGACCGCGTGGAGCGCGTCCGCGCCGGCCCGCGCGCCGCGGGTTAAGTCACGCTGCCGCCTCGCTTCTTCGGAGGGCTCGGGTTGGGTAAGGTTCTGTTCACCATAGGTTACGAAGGGCTCGATCCGGAGCGCCTGACCGCCGCCCTCCGCGAGGCCGGATGCGGCCTGCTCGCGGACGTGCGGGCGGTCGCCAACTCGCGCAAGCGCGGGTTCTCGAAGGGGGCGCTCAAGGCCGGGATCGAGGAGGCGGGCCTCGCCTACGCCCACCTGCGCAGCCTCGGCACGCCGAAGGCCGGGCGCGAGGCGGCCCGCGGCCACGACGCGGCGCTGATGCGCAGGATCTACTGCGAGGCCGTGCTCGACACCGCCGACGGCGGCCTCGCCCTCGATGCGCTCGCCGGGATGGCCGAGGCCGCGCCGACCTGCCTGCTCTGCTTCGAGCGCGACCCCGAGCGCTGCCACCGGCGCGTGCTCGCCGAGCGCCTGGAAGCCCGCGGCTTCACCACCGTCGACCTGTTCGGGTGAGATCCGCCTTCGGAGGCGACGAGGCTCGGCCGCAGGCGCGAACGTGGGCCGCCGCTGCGGCGGATGCCTCCGACCCGGGTCGAAGGCGCCGAGCGTCACGCGTCGGGCCGGCCTTCGCAGAAGCGCCGGAACGCCTCCAGGGTCTCGCCGCTGACATGGTGCTCGATGCCCTCGGCGTCGCGCCGCGCGGTCTCGGGGCTGACCCCGAGGGCGCACAGGAAGCGCTCGACGATGCGGTGGCGCTCGCGCGCCTGGCTCGCGAGCGCCCGTCCGGCCTCGGTGAGGAACACGCCGCGATAGGGGCGCTGCTGCACGAGGCCGTCCTCGGCCAGCCGCTTCAGCATCTTGGCGACGGTCGGCTGCGCCACGCCGAGGCGGGCGGCGATGTCGACCTGGCGCGCCTCGCCGCCGTCGCCGATCAGGTCGGCGATCAGCTCGACGTAGTCCTCGACGAGCTCGGAGCGCCGGGCCTCGCGGGCCTGCCGGAAGCTCTCGACATGGACCTCCGGGTCGATGAGCGCGGGCTCGGATCGTGGCGGATCCTGCATGGTGCCGGCTCTCTCCCCCCTTGGGCAGGTCGCGCGGAAACGCTTTGCGGTTTCGCGCCCGAAGCCTGCGATCACACCCATAGGCCGGGCGGCTGCGGCGCAGGCAGCCTGTTTAGCAAAAGCGGCGCGGAAGGGGAGCCCCGGGCGCGCGCAAGATTCGATCTTGACCTTGAGCCCGAGCACATCTTTATAGCTCATGCTATAAAGCGCGCGGCACGGGGCCGGGCAGGATCGCGGCGACGTTCATGGACCAACCCATCGCGGACACGCCGGCCGGCGGCCGGACCGCACCGCAGCGCGACAGCCTGAGCCTCCGCACGGAGCGGCGCATCCGCGACGTGCTCGACGGGCGGGCCGTCGGGCGCGGCCGCTTCCTGCTGTTCACCGGGCCGGCCGTGATGGCGTCGATCGCCTACATGGACCCCGGCAACTTCGCGACGAACATCCAGGCCGGCGCCAAGTACGGCTACGGCCTGCTCTGGGTGGTGCTCGCCGCCAACCTCGTGGCGATGCTGTTCCAGGCGCTCTCGGCCAAGCTCGGCATCGTCACCGGCCGCAACCTCGCCGAGCTCTGCCGCGACGAGTTCCCGAGGCCCGTGCGGCTCGCGATGTGGGCGGTGAGCGAGCTCGCCGCGATGGCCACCGACCTCGCGGAATTCCTCGGCGGCGCGATCGGCCTGGCCCTGCTCACCGGGATGCCGCTGTTCGCCGGCATGGTGGTCACGGCCGTCGTCACCTACGCGATCCTGCTGCTCGAGCGCGGCGGATTCCGCTGGATGGAGATCGTCATCGGCGCGATGGTGGCGACCATCGGCCTCTGCTACGCGATCGAGCTGTTCATCGCGCCGATCGCCTGGGCCGACGCGGCCAGGGGGCTGACGACGCCGCGGATCCCGGACGCCGAGGCGCTGATCATCGCGGTCGGCATCATCGGCGCGACGGTGATGCCGCACGCGCTGTTCCTGCATTCGGGGCTGACGCAGGGACGCGGCGGGGTCCGCAACGACGCCGACCGGCGCCTGCTCCTGCGCTACTCGAACCGCGAGGTGGTGGTGGCGCTGGCGCTCGCCGGCCTGGTCAACATCGCCATGGTGATCATGGCGGCGGCCGCCTTCCACCTCGGCCACAGCGAGGTCGCCGAGATCGACCAGGCCTACAGGACGCTGACGCCGCTGCTCGGCCCGGCGGCCGCGGGCGCGTTCCTGGTCTCGCTGATCGCGTCCGGCGTCTCGTCCTCGGTGGTCGGCACGATGGCCGGGCAGATGGTGATGCAGGGCTTCCTGGGCTGGCGCGTGCCGCTGATCGTGCGGCGGCTGGCGACGATGGTGCCGGCCTTCGTGGTGATCGGGATCGGCGTCGACCCGACCCGCGCGCTGGTGCTCTCGCAGGTGGTGCTGTCGCTGGCGCTGCCGGTGCCGATGATCGCGCTGGTGCTGTTCACCCGCCGCCCGGACCTGATGGGCGCCTTCGCCAACCGGCGGGCGACGCAGGTCGCGGCGGTGGCGGGCGCGGCCCTCGTGCTCTGCCTCAACGCGGTCCTGCTGGCGCAGGCGTTCGGCGTGCCGGTCCCGGGGCTGGCGGCCGGCTGAGGCCTCCGGCCCGCGCGCACCCCGGTTACAGCCGGCGCGATCCGGCACGACGGACGGCTGACAGGCAGGCGCCTTTCGCGCTCAATGGCGTCCGGACGCGAAGGCCGAGCGGCGATGAACGCTGCCGGCGGCGTCCCTCGGGAGAGACGCCATGATCCGCCACCTCGTCACCGCGGCCGCCTGCCTCGTCGGCGCGCACGCGGCGCTCGCACAGGAGAAGACCGCCCCGACGGACCTCGCGCCCGTCAAGATCGGCGTGCTCAACGACCGCTCGGGGGTCTATTCCGACTCCACCGGCGAGGGCGCGGTGATCGCCGCGCGCCTGGCGCTCGAGGACTTCAAGCCGGCCGAGCACGGGCTGACCGTCGAGATCGTCTCCGCCGACCACCAGAACAAGCCCGACATCGGCGCCGCGCTGACCCGGCAATGGTACGACCGCGACGGGGTCGACGCGGTGTTCGACGTGCCGACCTCCTCGGTGGCGCTGGCCGTCAACGCGATCACCCGCGAGAAGAACAAGGTCTTCGTGAATTCCGGCGGCGGCACGCCGGACCTCACCGGCGCGCAATGCACCCCCAACACCGTGCACTGGACCTACGACACGGTGGCGCTCGCGACCAGCAACGGCAAGGCGATGCTGAAGCGCGGCGGCGACACCTGGTTCTTCCTCGCCGCCGACTACGCCTTCGGCCTCGCGCTGGAGCGCGACACCCGCGCGGTGGTGCTCAAGAACGGCGGCACGGTGCTCGGCACCGTCAAGACGCCGTTCCCGACCGCCGACTTCTCCTCGTTCCTGATCCAGGCGCAGGGGTCGGGGGCCAAGGTGATCGGGCTCGCCAATGCCGGGGGCGATGCCGCCAACGCGATCAAGCAGGCGCACGAGTTCGGCATCCGCGAGAGCGGGCAGGCGCTGGCCGCGCTGCTGATCTCCTCGACCGACATCCACGCCCTCGGGACCACGATCGCCCAGGGGCTGACGCTCACTGAGGCGTTCTACTGGGACCTGAACGACCGGACCCGCGCCTTCTCCGAGCGCTTCGCGAAGCGCGACGGCGGCCGCAAGCCCACCGCCTACCAGGCCGGCGTCTACGGCGGCTTCCTGCACTACTTGAAGGCGGTGGCGGCGCTCCATTCGGCGAAGGACGGCGCCGCCGTCGTCGCCAAGATGAAGGACATGCCGACCGACGACCCGCTCTTCGGCAAGGGCACGATCCGCGCCGACGGGCGCAAGATCCACGACATGTACCTGTTCGAGGTGAAGACGCCGGCTCAATCCAAGGGCGAGTGGGACCTCTACAACGTCCTGGCGGTCAACCCCGGCCAGGACGTCTTCCGCCCGCTGAACGAGGGGGGCTGCCCGCTGGTGAAGGGGTGAGCGACGGGTTGCACGGCACCGACAAGTCCGTCGCATGAAACCGGACGGCTCACGAAGGCACCTCGGTATTACGTAGCAACCTAACCCAACAGCTTTGATACGGATTGAAAGCACTTTACCAATAGCGCTGTGGATATGTGCGATATCGCACATCAGCGGGAGCGCGCTGCGACTTTGTGCTATAGAGATTACAGAGTCTGTGGAAAAGTCATACGTTCTCTCTATGTTCCTATAACGAGATGAAGGGTCATTCTCGTCCGTGCTTTAGCGGGTAACAAAGTGACATCTGTGGTGCCAGTTCCTACTCGGATGCTAAAGACGAAAGTTCACGCTTTCGCTGAGAATGTGGCTGCGCATTTAAAATTTAAGCACAGCGATGCTATTGAGCCGCTTGTCGTTCGCCTAGGTGGGCGCGTGGAATATAAGACGGCAGATTTGTCATCTGAAAAACTGCCCGAGTAAATAATAGTACGCGCCCTAAACGATTTTACAATATTTCTTCCTAGCATAACTTCTGTAGTAAGAGACAGATTTACGATTGCGCATGAGCTAGGTCATCTGTTCCTTCATTATCCACTTGCTACTGCGTCAAACAGAGGCGCTGTCATGGTGGCTACAAGATGGGTAGATGAAGAGAACCAGGATTTGCGTCGCGCAGAGTGGGAGGCGAACTGGTTTGCCGCAGCCTTCTTGATGCCATCTCAGGATTTTATAAAATCCTATCGATCTAATCTTAATTCAGTCGAAGTCACCGCCGTAGAATTCGGGGTGAGTTCGAAGGCTGCAGGAATACGCGCTCAATCACTCGGACTTTAATTTTGAGCAAAGATTGTCCTGCTTACCGAGTTAGGCTTTTTATGTCTGTCGATCTAGTTGGATCGACTGCCTTTAAGGCTAAGCATGGCGATAAAAGAGAAGACGCTGAACCTTACCCAACGTGGCTAAATAGGACGAAGAATTTCTATCGTCTCTTCCCCCAGATATTGTCTGGCCATTTTGTAGAATTTCTAGGCGTTTTAGACGGCTCAGACAATTATAAAAACTATGCCCCGCAGGTCTGGAAGACCGTTGGAGACGAAATTATATTTTGCGTTAGAGTTACGTGCCTTGAGCATTTAGCGTGCTGCGTTCGAGCTTTTATCAAAGCACTGGCAACTTATGGCGAGTCAATAAACACTCTTGAGAATGAACTTGACGTTAAGGGGCGCGCTTGGATCGCATCCTTCCCAGCCCCTAATGTTACCATAGTATCCGCGAGCAGGGCGCCTCAAGAAGCTTCTATTAATGAAGTTGGCGGGCGGCTTTACGAGGAAGATGAACTACAGGCTGATGTAAGACCGGGTAATTATGATTTTCTAGGAAAGCAAATAGACACGGGATTCAGAATTTCTAAATTTGCTCAAACTAATGAACTGGCGCTGTCTATTGATTTAGCGTGGCTTCTTACGCTATTAAGACAGAGAAATCTAATAGATTGTCAGTTTACATTCCGTGGAAGAGAGGCATTGAAGGGCGTTATTGGCGGAGTACCATACCCAATAATAACCGCTCAAACAGAGAGATCAGTTAAGCGCCGAGAGCTTGAAGCACTTGAACGAACGGTTTCTGGGGCTGGTTTCGCAGAACATGTTGGGCTAAGGAATTATTTGTATAGTTTTATGGAGCAAAACAAAGTCGAAATTCCCATAATTTCTATGCATACTGAGGTAATAGATAATAATACGTTGCCGCGATGCTATGATGATCTCAAAAAAGCTTGGGCAGCTAGCTATCGAGAAGATGAGGAAAAAGACAAAAATCAAGACGAGGCCGACGCTTTTAAAGACGATCCCACAACATTAGAACAAGGCACTTCAGCCGCCGAGGATGAAATAAATTCGATATTTGATAAATTTATTCACGAACTAATATCGAAAAAGTCGGATTGATACTTACCGATAATTATTTAGATCGATCTTCATTCGCCTACTTCATTGTATTTTTCGTAATTCTTTAAATGCCCTTGCGCTTTAGCCCATGTGAGGGGTCGTACTAGTCGGCAGGTGCCAGATTGATGACGGTGAATCTTCGGTCAGGACGCCCTCTCCCCGTCATTCCGGGGCGCTGCAGGCGAGCCCGGAACCCAGAGCCGCCGACCGCACGCGCTGGATCACGACCCGTGGTTCTGGATTGCACGCCTTCGGGTGCGGGCGCTGCTTCGCAGCCTCGGACTGACGGGCCCTGGCTGGAGGGTGGTGCGCTTCATCGATCCGGGCGGGACGCGGAGGCCTACCCGATCACCCGCACCGGCGCGCCATCCAGAAACCCTTGGATGTCGGCCACCGCCTCGGTGAAGTAGGTGCGGTAGTTGGCCTCGCTGACGTAGCCGAGATGGGGCAGGGCCAGCAGGTTCGGCAGGGTGCGCCAGGGCGAGTCCGCCGGCAGCGGCTCGGTCTCGAACACGTCGAGGCCGGCTCCGCCGATCCGCCCGTCCCGGAGCGCGGCCTGCAGCGCCGGCCCGTCGACGAGGCCCGCCCGCGCGGTGTTGATCAGCAGGGCGTGGGGTTGCATCAGCGCCAGCGCCGCGGCGTCGACGAGCCCGCGGGTGCGCTCGCCCAGCACCAGGTGGATCGAGACTACGTCGCTCCCGGCCAGCAGGTCCGCCTTGGACGGCGCAAGCGCGACGCCGGCCTCCACCGCCCGCTCCGCCGTGAGGTTCGGGCTCCAGGCCGAGACCGCCATGCCGAAGGCCTGGCCGATGCGGGCGACGCGGGTCCCGATCTTGCCGAGCCCCAGGATGCCGAGGCGGCGGCCGGCGAGATCCGCGCCCACGCTCGTCTGCCAGCCGCCGGCCCGGAGCGCGTTCGCCTCCGGCACGACGCGGCGGGCGAGGCCCAGGATCAGCGCCCAGGTCAGCTCCACCGGCGGCTCGGCACCGCTCGCCGTGCCGCAGACGGTGATGCCGCGTGCCTTGGCCGCCGCGAGGTCGATGCTCGCGTTGCGCATGCCGGACGTGACCAGGAGCTTCAGCTTCGGCAGGCGCGCGAGCAGGGCGGCCGGGAACGGCGTGCGCTCGCGCATCATCACCACGATCTCGCACTCGGCGATGGCCTCGACCAGCGCGTCCTGCGTCGCGAAGCCCGCGCGGAAGGTCCGCAGCGCGACCCGGTCCCGGACGGGAGACCAGTCCGCCAGCGTGGTGGCGACGCCCTGGTAGTCGTCGAGGATCGCGCAGTTGAGCATGGTTGGCATCCGATCTCAGGCCCGGGCGGGCGCCGGCGGGGGGCCCGTCACCGGGTCGGCGAGCCGCGTCGGCAGGGTGTTGATGCGCAACGCCGTCCGCAGCGCCCGCGACGCGGCGTCGACCGCGACCGTCATCGCGGCGGTGGCGGCGATCAGCACCACGGCGACGTCGAGGCGCAATTCCGAGATCGCGGCGTCGACGTAGTAGCCGAGCGTCGCGACGCCGAGGATGCCGAAGATCGCGCTCTCGCGCAGGATCAGCTCCCAGCGGTAGAGCAGGTAGGCGAGGAACTGCCCGTAGAGCCGCGGCACGGTCTCGTAGGCGTAGAGGTTCAGGCCGCGCGGCGCGTCCGCCCGGTAGGGCAGCGCGTCGGCGTGGCGGCCCATCAGATAGCCGATGATGCCGGCGTTGTGGATCGACAGCGCGAGGATCGCCGGCAGCATCGAGGGGCCGAGTATCTGCAGCAGCACGTAGGCGAGCATGTATTCCGGCGTCGAGCGCAGCACCACGAGGAGCACGCGCCCCGCGGGCGACCCGAACCGGCCGGAGAACCGGCGCGACACCAGCGGGAACAGCACGAGCGCGCCGAGGGCGGTGGCGACGAGGGCGATCTGCGCCAGCACCAGCGTCTGCACCGCGCCGGGGAGGATCTGCCCGGTGAGGATCGGCACGAACCAGGCCCAGAGGCGGGGCAGGGTTTCGGGATCGAGAAGGCTGGCGCCGCGCAGGGGCGCGGGGACGACGTCGTGGGTGAGGAAGCGGAGGAGGCTGGCGCCGACGTTCGTGGTGCCGATCGTGGCCGGCAGCGCCAGCGCGCTCGCCGCGATCAGCACCGGCACGGACCCCACCCGCACCCAGAGCCGGCGCGAGCCGATCAGCGCGTAGAACACCAGGAGCAGCGCGCCGGCCTCGGCGTAGCGCCCCTGCCGGAAGGCGGATTCGAGATAGAACCCCATGGTCGGCAGGCCGATGAAGCCGAGCACCAGGGTCGAGCGCATGGCGCATTCGAAGCGGTAGAGCGTGTAGTGCCGGAAGGACCCGGCGACCTCCGGCAGGCGGGCGTAGAGGAAGGCGGAGACGCTGCCCGTGCCCTCGGGCAGCACCCGCAGGGCCGAGAGGTCGGCCTCCTCGATGATCTCCGAATAGACCTTCGCGCAGATGCCCGCGTAGGGCAGGGCGATGGCGAGGATGCCGGTGGTGGCCGAGAGCCCGAACACCTGCATCAGCAGCAGCGCCCAGAACAGCTCGTGCACGGCGCGGAGCCCGGCGCAGAGGAGGCGGATGCTGCGGAACCGCGCGAAGGGAATCGCCAGCAGGAACCCGGTGCCGGCCCCACACGTCACGCCGAGCACCGCGAAGGCGACGGTGTAGACGACGCTCCAGCCCTCCACCGAGAGCAGGTCCGGCCGGATCAGCCCGGCCAGCAGGCGCTGGAGATCGGCCCAGGGGTTCAAGCTGGTGACGTGCAGGTCGGCGAGAAACAGCGCGGCGAGCGCCGCCGCCGCGAACCAGCGGCTGACGGCGGCGTAGCCCGGGGTGGAGCGCTGCCGCCCGATCACGCCGCCGCCTGGTAGAAGGGGCTCAGCGCGGCGGCGTCGAGGGTGCGGGCCGGCGCGTCCAGGACGATGCGGCCGGCATCCAGCACCACGATCCGGTCGGTGTGGGCGAGCGCCAGCGCGACGTCGTGGAGGGCCACCACCAGGGTCTCGTGGCTGCGGGCCATCTCGGCGAGCACCGCGGCGCCCTGCATCCGGTCCAGCGCCGAGACCGGCTCGTCGCCGACCAGGATGGGCCGGCCGTTGTAGAGCGCGCGGGCGACCGAGACCCGCTGCTGCTGCCCGCCCGACAGCGCGCCGGCCTTGTCGCGGATCTTCTCCGCCAGCTCGACGCGGGCCAGCACCGCGCGGATCTCGGCGAGGTCGGCGGCGGCGGGGAAGGCCAGGGTGCGCAGGTTGTGCAGGGTCGAGCGGCGGTCGAGCCGGCCCATGTAGACGTTGTGGAACACCGACAGCGTCCGCACGAGCGCGGCCGCCTGCGGCACCAGGGCGACCCGCTCCGGGGCCTGCGCCTGGATCAGGCCGATCAGCGTCGACTTGCCGGCGCCGGAACGCCCCATCAGCGCGACCCGCTCGCCCGCGCGGACCGTCAGGTCGATGCCGGAGAGCACCGCGCGCCCGTCGTAGGCGGCGCTCGCGTTCGTCAGCCGGATCGCAGGTTCGGCCATCGTCGGGTCAGTCGAGCAGGCCGGTCGACCGGCCCACCGCGATCAGCGGCGCATAGGCCGCGTTGTCGACGGGGATGAACTTCGAGCGGCCGAACGGCGCGAGGATCGCCGGATCGGTGATGCCGACGAGCGCCGCCTTCAGCCGCGCGGTGAAGCCTTCGCCGTAGATCGCGTCGACGTCGCCGCGGACCGTCCACTGGTAGTCGGGGAAGGTCGGGCTCTCCCAGATCACCGAGACCGCCTTGGGGTCGACCTTGCCGGCCTTGGTGTCGAGATCCCAGACCGAGTAGTCGACCGCGCCGACGGCGAAGGCCCCCGACTGGACGAGCTGGATCGTCCGGCTGTGATCGCCCGAGAAGCCCACCGTCGGGAAGACCTGCTCGGGGGTCTTGCCGGGAAAGGCCTGCCGGATGAAGTATTCCGGCATCAGCCGCCCCGAGGTCGAGGCGCGCGAGCCGAAGGTGAAGCTCTTGCCGGCGATGTCTTTCGGGAAGTCGGCCGCCTTCGCAAGGCCGGTCTTCGCGTTGGCGATGAGGTAGGTCTTGAAGGCGGCATCCTCGGCCCCTTGCGCGATCGCCTGCGAGCCCGGCACGGCCTTGCGGGCCTGCACGCCGGTGAAGCCGCCGAACCAGGCGAGTTGCACCTGCCCGTTGGTGAAGGCGGTGACGGCCGCCGGATAGTTCTTCACCGGGATGTAAGTCACCGGCACGCCGAGCTTGCCTTCGAGGTAGGCCGCAACCTTGCCGAAGCGCTCGACCAGCCGGCTCTCGTCCTGGTCGGGGATGCCGGTGAACACGAAGGCGGGCTTGGCGCCCTGCGCCGTGGCCGGCCCCGCGACGGCGACGCCGGCGAGCGCCGCCAGGACCAGAATCCGCACCCCGTCGATCATAGCGTCCCTCTCGCCCGTCCCGAAGACGCCTGACCTAGCAGAGCACCGCCCCCCGACGCCATGGCCGCAGGTGCATCGCCGCCGCGGGACTTCGTGGGCGAGGCGCCCGCCTCGGATCTCCCCCGGTGCCGTCGGTCACGATGCCTTGAGCGGATGGATACCCGCCTGTCCGAAGCCCGTTCGGGCACGACGATCGCATCCTCGAGAAAGCCATCCCGACATGAAGACCCTCCTCCTCGGCGCGACGCTGGCCCTCGGCCTCCTGGCAGGATCGAGCCTGCCGGGCCACGCCGCCGCCGGCGACGGCCTCGACCGCAACGCGGCGGCGACCGGCAACAGCACCTTCGCCGGCCAGCATCGGACCGCGCGCATGGGCAGCATGACGGCACGCAGGCCGATGATGCGCCGTCACCGCCGGCATCGCTGAGCCGATCCCCGCGGGCCGCCGGTCAGGGGCCGGCGGCCCGCGGGGGCGGTCCCGTCACGCGGCCGCGGCCGCATCGAGCAGCCAGGCGATCCGGCCCTGGCTCGTCACCCGCCCGGCCGGGAGATCCTCGCCCGCGGCGAGCCGCCGGAGCGCCGCGCGCTTGCTCTCGCCGCTCACCAGGAACAGGACCAGGGCAGAGGACGCGAGCGCCGGATAGGTCAGCGTCACGCGGGGCACGAAGGGCGCGAGCCCGGCCTCGGGCACGGGGGCGACGAGCCTGGCCGTCTCGGACAGGGCCGGCTTGCCCGGGAACAGCGAGGCGGTGTGTCCGTCCTCGCCGAGCCCGAGCAGGACGCAGTCGAACAGCGGGCGGGCCGGATCGAGCCGGTCGGCGCCGTAGAATTCCAGGAGCGTGCGCGCGTAGGTCTCGGCCGCGGCCTCGGGCCCCGCGTCGGTTGGGATGAAGTGCAGGTGCGCCGCCGGCACCGCCGTGCCGTGGCCGAAGGCCTCGCGGACCATGCGGACGTTGCTGTCGGCGTGGTCCCACGGCACCGCCCGGTCGTCGCCGAAGAACCAGTGGACCCGGTCCCACGGCACGCGGCCGACATGGTCCGGGCCGGCCAGCAGCGCATAGAGCCGCTTCGGCGTCGAGCCGCCGGACAGGGCGATCGCGATCCGCTCGGATCGGGAGGCCTCGCAGGCGGCGATCAGGCGCTCCGCCGCCTCGTGGGCCACGGCGTCGGCATCGGGCAGGACCACGGCATCGGGCGGCAGCGCAGCCGTCATGACTTCTTGGGCTCCTGGTGCCCGCCGAAGCCCTTGCGCATCGCCGACAGCATCTTGTCGGCGTAGGAGGCGTCCTCGCGCGAGCGGAAGCGGCGGTAGAGGGCGTTCGAGAGCACGGTGGCCGGGACGGATTCCTCGATCGCCGCATTGATCGTCCAGCGCCCCTCGCCGGAATCCTCGACGTAGCCGGAATAGTCGTCGAGCTTCTCGTCGGTCGCCAGCGCGTTCGCCGTCAGGTCGAGGAGCCAGGACGAGACCACGCTGCCGCGGCGCCAGACCTCGGCGATGTCGCCGAGGTTGAGGTCGAACCGGCGCTCGAGCGGCAGGTTCTCGCTGTCGGCGTGCTTGAGGATGTCGAAGCCCTCGGCATAGGCCTGCATCAGCCCGTACTCGATGCCGTTGTGGATCATCTTGACGAAGTGGCCCGCCCCGCTCGGGCCGGCATGGATGTAGCCCTGCTCGGCGCGGGGGTCGCGCCCCTCGCGGCCCGGCGTCCGCGGGATGTCGCCGATGCCGGGCGCCAGCGTCGCGAAGATCGGATCGAGCCTGCCGACGGCGGCGGTGTCGCCGCCGATCATCATGCAGTAGCCGCGCTCCAGCCCCCAGACGCCGCCCGAGGTGCCGACGTCGACGTAGTGGATGCCCTTGCCCTTGAGCTCGCCGGCGCGGCGCACGTCGTCGCCGTAGAACGAGTTGCCGCCGTCGATGATCACGTCGTCGGCCTGCATCAGGCCGGACAGGGTCTTGACGGTTCCCTCCGTGATGGCGCCGGCCGGCAGCATCACCCAGGCGGCGCGCGGAACGTCGAGCTTGCCGACGAAGTCCTCCAGGCTGTCGGCGCCGACCGCGCCGGCCTCGACCAAAGCCTTCACCGCCTCCGGGTTCTGGTCGAAGACCACCGCGGTGTGCCCGTCGCGGAGGAGGCGCCGGACGATGTTGCCACCCATCCGGCCGAGGCCGATCATGCCGAGCTGCATTGGTTTGGCACTCCGTTTGAGACTCTATCGGGGTCGGGCCCCTCATGCCCGGCGGCGCCCGCGTGGCGGAGCCGGGCGCGATCGTGCGTCGGGTCGCTCAGCCCGCGGCGGCGGTCAGGGCCGCGGCGATCCGCTTGAGGCCCGCCGGGACGTCGCCGCCCTTGATGTGGATCCGCAAGGCGCGGCGCCCGCGCTCGGACAGCACCGACAGGTCGCCGCGCGCCTGCGCCGCGACCACCGTGCCGAAGCCGAGCTTGCGCCCCGGAATCGCGAGATCCTCGGTCGGATCGGCGGTGATCTGCACGAACACGCCGCTGTCGGGGCCGCCCTTGTAGGCCTGCCCCGTCGAGTGCAGGAAGCGCGGCCCGAACTCGAGGCAGGTCGCCACGTGCTTCGCGTCGCGGATCGCGAGGCGGGCCTGCTGCAGCGTGGCGTGGTTCGCCGCGTTGCGGGGCACGTAGGCGAGCAGCGCCAGGTAGTCGCCGGCCTTGAGCCGGGCGACCTGCGCCTTGAGCCCGGCCTCGAGGCCGTCCGTCGCCGCCGGCAGCGCACCGGCATTGGCCGGGTCAGCGTAAAGGGCGATGGTCTCGTCCTCGAACACCGGCGTCTCGGGCGGCAGCGCGCCGCTCGCCTCGGCGGCCTCGAACAGCTTCTTCGTCTCGATCTTGCTCGCCTCGACGTCGGGCTGGTCGAACGGGTTGATGCCGAGCAGGGCACCGGCCACCGCGGTCGCCATCTCGAAGCGGAAGAACTCCTGCGGCAGCTGCTCCACCGTGTCGAGGGTGATGCGCACCACCGGATGACCGTCGCGCTCCAGGCCGCGCAGGGTCTCGTCCTGGCGCTCGTCGGCATGGCCGTCGAGGCGCAGGTAGACGAAGACGCGGTCGTGGCCGTAGGCAGCCGGCACGTCGACGGGCTCGCCGTCGATCGGGATCAGGCCCTTGCCCTGCTTGCCCGTCGATTCCGCGATGAGCTGCTCGGCCCAGCCGCCGAAGCTCGCGATCGCCGGCGAGGCGACGATCGTCACCTTGTCGCGGCCGGCCAGCCCCGCGGTGCCCATCGCGGCGCCGAGGAGCACCCCGGGGTTCTCGGTCGGCGGCACGGCCGGGCCGCAGGAGCGCACCATGATCCGCGCCCGCTCCAGGAAATCCTTCACGTCGATGCCGATGCAGGCCGCCGGCACCAGCCCGAAGGCCGAGAGCACCGAGTAGCGCCCGCCGATCTGCGGCACGCCGTGGAAGATCTGCCGGAAGCCGTCGGCCTCGGCCGCCTTCTCCATGGCCGAGCCGGGATCGGTGACCGCGAGGAAATGCTCGCCGGCCCGGTCGCCGACGACCGCCTTCATCCGCGCCAGGAAGTAGTCGCGGAAGACGTTCGGCTCCAGCGTCGAGCCGGATTTGGAGGCGACGATGAACAGCGTGCGCGGCAGGTCGAGGGTGGCCTCGAGCGCACGGACCTCGTCGGGATGGGTCGAGTCGAGGATCGAGAGCTTGGGGAAGCCGTCGCGGTTGCCGTAGGTCAGGCCGAGCACTTCCGGGCCGAGGCTCGACCCGCCCATGCCGAGCACCACGACGTCGCTGAACGCCCGGCTCCGCACCCAGGCCGAGAGCGCGGCGTAGGCGTCCGCGCGCTCCAGCTCGTCCTCGACGATGCGGAGCCAGCCGAGCCACTTGTCCTCGTCGGCGCCCGACCAGACCGTGGTGTCGTGCGCCCAGAGCCGGCGGATCGCGCCGCTCGCGCGCCAGGCCTCGACCGCCTTGCCGGTCTCGGTCGCGAGCGCGTCGCCGAGCTTGAGGCTCTGGCCGTCGAGCCGGTGGCCGAGCAGCGCCACGCGCTTGCCGGCGACCGCGCCGAGCAGCTTGTCGGCGGCGTCGATGAACAGCTGCACGCCCTCCTCGACCAGCTGCCGGGCCACCGCGTCGATGTCGATGCCGGCCTCGGAAAGGCGCGCCATCACGGCCTCCGCCCCGGCCACGTCCTCCTCGATCGCGTTGCGGACCTCGCCGTGGTCGCGGAACGCGTCCATGGTCGCCGGCGGCATGGTGTTGACGGTGTTCGGGCCGATCAGCTCCTCGACGTAGAGCACGTCGCGGTAGGCCTTGTTCTTGGTGCCGGTCGAGGCCCAGAGCAGCCGCTGCGCCTTGGCGCCCTTCTCGGCGAGCGCCGTCCACGCAGCCTCCCCGAACACCGCCTTGTAGCGCTGGTAGGCGAGCTTGGCGTTGGCGATCGCGACCTTGCCCTTGAGGTGCTCCAGGGCAGCCTTCTGGTCGGGGTCGTTGGCCGCCGCGATCTTCTCGTCCAGCAGCTTGTCGACGAGCACGTCGATGCGGCTGATGAAGAAGCTCGCGACGCTGGCGATCCGCGAGACGTCGCCGCCGTTGCGGGCACGCTCCGCGAGCCCTTCGACGAAGGCGCGGGCGACCTTCTCGTACTCGCCCTGCGAGAACAGCAGGGTGACGTTGATCGAGATGCCCTCCGCCGTGAGCTGGCGGATCGCCGGGATGCCCTCCGGCGTCGCCGGCACCTTCACCATCAGGTTGTCGCGGCCGACCGCCTTGTGGAGCCTGCGGGCCTCCTCCAGCGTCTCCTCGGTCTGCAGGGCGAGGTAGGGCGACACCTCGAGGCTGACGTAGCCGTCGGCGCCGTCGGACGCCTCGTAGACCGGGCGCAGCACGTCGGCCGCCGCCTGGATGTCGGCGATGGCCAGGCCCTCGTAGAGGTCGATGACGCGGCTGTCGCCCTGCTCCATCACGCCCTTGAGGCTGGCATCGTACTCGTCGGAATGGCCGATGGCCTTCTCGAAGATCGACGGGTTGGAGGTGACGCCGCGCAGGCCGTCGTTCTCGACCAGCGCCTTGAGCTCGCCCTTGGCGATGAAGCCGCGGGCGACGAAGTCGAGCCAGACCGCCTGATCCTGTTCGGTGTGCAGGGCCTTGAGCGCGTTCATGTCGATGCCTCGCAGATCGTCGGTCTTCACGTCGTCGATGTCGGCCGGGCCTGGTCGGCCGGCCTCGGCGGGTCTGTCTTGGTCGGTATGTCTTGGTCGATATGTTCTGGGGATCAAACACACGACCCGGGTCTTGGCTCCGGCACGGAACGCAGACCCGGGTCGCGGCCGCTAGGGCTTGCGCGCGCCCCGGTGCTTGGCGATCTGGTCGCGGGCGGCCAGCAGCACCTTCTCCGGGGTGAAGCCGAACTTGGCCTGCAGGTCCTTGATCGGCGCCGAGGAGCCGAAGGTGTGCATGCCGATGATCGTGCCGGCCGAGCCCGCGTAGCGGTCCCAGCCGATCGCCGAGCCCTGCTCCACGGCGACGCGGGCCAGCACGGCCGGCGGCAGCACGCTCTCGCGATAGGCCTCGTCCTGGCGCTCGAACAGGTCCCAGGACGGCATCGAGACGACGCGCGCCGTCACCCCCTCCGCGACCAGGCTCTCGTAGGCCTGCATGCAGAGCTGCACCTCGGAGCCCGAGCCGATCAGGATCACCTCTGGCGTGGCGTCGCCGCCCGCGAGCACGTAGCCGCCCTTGGCGACGCCCGACGCGCTGGCGAACTTGGTGCGGTCGATCGTCGGCAGCGGCTGGCGCGAGAGGGCCAGCACCGCCGGCTGATCCTTCAGCGAGAAGATCACGCGGTAGGCTTCGGCCACCTCGTTGGCGTCGGCCGGGCGCAGCGTTACGAGCCCGGGGATGCAGCGCAGGCTCAGGAGCTGCTCCACCGGCTGGTGAGTCGGCCCGTCCTCGCCCACGCCGATCGAGTCGTGGGTGAAGATGTGGAAGACCGGCAGCTCCATCAGCGAGGCGAGCCGCACCGCCGGGCGCATGTAGTCGACGAAGACCAGGAAGGTCGCGCCGTAGGCCCGGAGGCCGGAGAGCCCGAGCCCGTTCACGATCGAGCCCATGGCGTGCTCGCGCACGCCGAAGTGGATGTTGCGGCCGCCCGGCTCGAACGGGGTGAGCGAGCCCGCCCCCTCGAAGGTGAGGTTCGACTTGTTCGACGGCGCGAGGTCGGCCGAGCCGCCGAGCATGAACGGCACGTGCTGGGCGATGGCGTTCAGCACCTTGCCGGAGGATTCGCGGGTCGCGAGCCCCTTGGCATCGGGCTCGAAGACCGGGATGTCCCGGTCCCAGCCCTCGGGCAGGCGGCCCTCGAAGAAGGCGTCGAGCGATTCCGCGTGCTCGGCGTCGGCGTCCTTGGCCGCCGTCAGGAAGCCCTGCCACTGGTCGTAGAGCTCGGCCCCGCGCTTGCCGATGTTGTCGGCGAAGTTCTGCTGCACCCCGTCGGGCACCAGGAACTGCGCGTCCTCCGGCCAGCCGTAGGCGCGCTTGGCGCCCTTGACCTCGTCCTCGCCGAGCGCGTCCGAGTGGGCCTTCGCGGTGTTCTGCTTCTTGGGCGCTCCGAAGCCGATGATCGAGTTGACGACGATGATGGTCGGCCGGTCGCTCGACTGCAGGAAGGTCTCGATCGCGGCCGAGATCGCGTACACGTCGTTGGCGTCGGCGACCCGCAGCACCTGCCAGCCGTAGGCAAGGAACCGGGTGGCGACCTCCTCGCCGAAGGCCAGCTCGGTGTGGCCCTCGATGGTGATGGTGTTGTTGTCGTAGATCCAGCACAGGTTCGACAGGCGCAGGTGCCCGGCGATCGAGGCGGCCTCGGAGGCGACGCCCTCCATCAGGTCCCCGTCCGAGCAGATCGCGTAGACGTTGTAGTCGAACAGCGGCAGGTCGGGCTTGTTCAGGTGCTCGCCGAGGTAGCGGCCGCCCATCGCCATGCCGACGGAGTTCGCCACGCCCTGGCCGAGCGGCCCGGTGGTGGTCTCGACGCCGGTGGTGAAGTGGTATTCCGGGTGGCCGGGGGTGCGGCTGTCGAGCTGGCGGAAGGACTTGATGTCGTCGAGCGTCACGGCCGGCGCGTTGCCGCCGTCGGTCTCGGCCACGTTGGCGAGGTGCAGCAGCGAATAGAGCAGCATCGAGGCGTGTCCGCAGGACAGCACGAAGCGGTCGCGGTTCGGCCAGTGCGGATGCGCCGGATCGTAGCGCAGGTAGCGGTTCCACAGGGTGTAGGCGACCGGCGCCAGCGCCATCGGCGCGCCGGCGTGTCCCGAATTCGCCTTCTGCACCGCATCGATCGCCAGCGTGCGGATCGTGTCGATCGAGAGCTTGTCGATCTCGGAAAGCGCCGTCTTGGGCGCGGTGTCTGCTCCGCTCATGGTGTCGTCTTTCCCGTTGTCGTCACTGCGGCGCGAGACTGCTCGCGACCGCGCGCGGATCGTGCTCACGCGAAACTTGCGCGCCCGGCCCGCGGCCGGCGGGCGCATCCGAATCGTCGGCGCCGCCCCGCTCCTTCGCAGGCCCTTCGGCCCGGCTGTAATTGAGGATGGTGTTCACGAGCGCAACATGCGTGAACGCCTGGGGGAAGTTGCCCACCAGCCGCTGGGCCTTCCCGTCGTACTCCTCGGACACGAGCCCGAGGTCGTTGCAGATGCCGATCAGACGCTCGATCAGCGCGCGGGCTTCCGCGCGGCGGCCGAGGCCGATCAGGTTGTCGGCGTACCAGAATGTGCAGGGCAGGAACGCGCCCTCGTTGCCGGGCAGCCCGTCCGTGGTCTGCCCTTGCGTGTCGTAGCGCAGGATGAAGCCGTCGCGCATCAGGTCCCGGCCGATCGCCTCGACGGTGCCGACCACGCGCGGGTCGTCCTGGGGCAGGAAGCCCATATGGGCGATCAGCAGCAGGCTCGCATCGAGCTGCTTCGAGCCGTAATATTGCACGAAGCTGTTGAGCTCCGGGTCGAACCCCTTCTCGCACACCTCCGCGTGGATCCGGTCGCGGATCGCCTTCCAGCGCGCGACCGGTGCGTCGGGGGCGCCGGGCTGGCCGGCGTGGCTGCGGATCGCGCGGTCGAAGGCGACCCAGGCCATGACCTTCGAATGGACGAAGTGCTTGCGGCCGCCGCGCACCTCCCAGATGCCCTCGTCCGGCTCGCTCCAGACCTTCTCCAGATGCGCGATGATCGCCAGGCCCACGCGCCAGCCGTCCTTGTCGGTCGGCATGCCGCGCATCCGCGCCTGATAGAGCGCGTCGAACAGCTCGCCGTAGACGTCGAGCTGGAACTGCGACACCGCGGCGTTGCCGACCCGGACAGGCTTCGAGCCCTCGTAGCCGGGCAGCCAGTCGAGCTCGATCTCGGGCAGCAGCCGCTCGCCGGCGATGCCGTAGAGGATGTGCGCCTGCTCCGGATTCCCGGCCACCGCGCGCTGCAGCCAGTCGCGCCACGCCCGCGCCTCCTCGAGGAAGCCGCCATCCATCAGCGCCATCAGAGTGAAGGTCGAGTCGCGCAGCCAGCAGAACCGGTAGTCCCAGTTGCGGACGCCGCCGAGCGACTCCGGCAGAGAGGTCGTGGGCGCGGCCACGATGCCGCCGGTCGGCATGTAGATCAGCGCCTTCAGCGTCAGGAGCGAGCGCTTCAGCATCGCGTCCCAGGGCGTGCCCTTCGCGCAGCGGTCGGACCAGTCCCGCCAGAACTGGTCGGTGGCGGCCAGCACCTTGCGCGGCTCGATCGGGGGCGGGTCGTCCTCGTGGCTGGCGCCGTAGCTCAGGGTGAAGGCGACCGACTCGCCGGCATGGACCGTGAACTCCGAGACCGTGGTCTGCCCATGGCCCCTGAGATGCGCCTTGGTGCGCAGGACCGCCTTGTGCGGGCCCGAGATCGCCCGGAGGTCGCCGAGCTCGTTGTGCGACACCCACGGCACGGCCGAGCCGTAATCGAAGCGCATCGCGAGATCCATGCGCATCGCGACGCGTCCGTGCAGCCCCTCGACGAGGCGGATCAGGTGCGATCCGTCGCCGGCGGGCATGTAGTCGATGACCCGGACCTCGCCCTCGCGGGTCTTGTGGTGGGTCTCCAGCACGAGGCTGCCTTCGCGGTAGGCCCAGGTGGTCTCGACATGCCCGGCCTGCGGCGCGAGGCGCCAAAATCCGTGCTCCTCGGTGCCGAGGAGGGAGGCGAACAGGGCGGAGGCATCGAAGCGCGGCCAGCACAGCCAGTCGACGCTGCCCTGCCGGCTGATCAGCGCGGCGGTGCGGCCGTCGCCGATGAGCGCGTAATCCTCGATGCGTGCGGCCATGAAGCGGATCCGTCGCGGCCGGCGACAGCAGCCGTCCGATGCACTGCACCTAGGTCGGCGACGCGATGCGGTCCAGGCCGCGCCCGGGAAATCCGATGGCGGCGGCAGTGCGGGTCGGATCGCGGCCCCGGTCGGGCGGCCGCACTGCAGCATCGCGCGGGATTCAGGGCCGCCTCAGTTCAGGCGGTCGACCAGGAGCGCGACCGAGCTGCCGAGCGACGAGGCCCCGCTGCGCAGGTAGGCGGCGGCATTCCCGACGACGCGCGCGGCCGGGGCGAAGGGGAGGGCGAGGTCCGGCAGCAGGCCGTCGCGGGCCTGCGCCTGCGCCTCGACGGGCGCGGGCCGGACGATCTCGGAGAACGGGTCGGGCCGGCGCGGCGGCCCCTCCGCGCAGCGCGGGGCGGTGCAGACGCGCCGGAGC
>NZ_VRVH01000280.1:0-5881 GCF_008040095.1 Methylobacterium sp. WL6
GGATCAGCTTGTCGAGGGTGAGATCGGCGATGGCCTTTCGAAGCCGAGAATTCTCGGTCTCAAGACTCTTCATCCGTCGAACTTGATCCGACTTCAGGCCGCCAAACTCACGCCGCCACCGGTAGTATGTCACCGAACTCACACCGAGCGCGCGGATTGCATCGGCCACGCTCTGGCCCTGTGAGATCAGCACGTCTGCCTGACGTAGCTTCGCGACGATCTCCTCGGGCTTCGGGGGCTTTGCCATCTTGTCCGTCCTCCAGGCTCAAAAGCCATACCAAAGGGCGGACCACTTCAATGGGGGCTGACCAGTGCCTGAATCACGCCTTGCCGGCCTTGTTCGCGACCTTGAGCAGCAACGGCCTTCAATCGCGCGGTTGATCGGCATCAGCTTCATGCAGCTCTTCAGTAAGTATCAAGGCTTGCCAACAGGCCACCCCGATGTCCGCAAAAAGCATCTCCTTCGGGTGCAGAGAGTCACTGCCGAGCAGTTCATGAAGACTCACGCCACTAACGAAGCCTCACGAACTTTAGCAGTTGATTGATTAACTTGCTCAGCCGCCTGCACGATTGCATCCATCCCGCTTGCGAGGCTGGCGGCCCCATAGGAAGCTGTCTGCATAGAGATTGACATCTCTCGCGTCACCGCTGACTGTTCTTCCACCGCCGCCGCGATCGCCGAAGAAACCTCATCGAGCTTACTGATCGTGCCTCGGATAGTACCGATGGCATCCACCGCCCGCTGTGTCGCCCCTTGCGTAGCGCCGATCTGCTGTCGGATTTGATTGGTGGCCTTGCTGGTCTGTTCCGCAAGCTGCTTGACCTCTTGCGCTACGACCGCAAAGCCCCGTCCAGCCTCCCCAGCGCGCGCTGCCTCGATGGTCGCGTTCAAGGCTAAGAGGTTGGTTTGACTTGCTATTGCCTGAATGAGCGCGACCACTTCCCCGATACGGGTGGCCTCCTCGCTCAAGCCTGCCACGATCGTGCCTGTCTGCTGTGCCTGCTCGACCGCCTGACCTGCGATATGCGAAGCTTGCTGTACTTGCTGACTGATCTCCGACACGGAAGCCGACAGCTCTTCCGCGCCTGCGGCAACCACCTGAATGTCACTTGAGACTTGATGAACCGTCCCGGCAGCGACCACCGCTTGCTCAGTGACAGCATGCACGGCTTCGCTGATCACATTGAGATCGCTGCTGATGACTTGTGCCTTCTCAGCTCGCCGCCGTCGTTCGTAAACCTGCTCAGTAACGTCGGTGGCGAACTTGACCACCTTGACTAAGCGCCCGTCATCGTCGCGAATTGGATTATAAGTTGCTTGAATAAAGATCTCGCGTCCACCTTTGGCAATGCGGCAATATTCCGCTGCTTGATACTCACCACGCCCAAGTGCGGCCCAGAACATCTCGTAGGCCGGCGTCTCACGTTCGGCGTGGTTAACGAAGATGCGGTGGTGCTTTCCCTGGATCTCGCTCAGCTCGTAACCAACCGCAGACAAAAAATTGGCGTTAGCGTCAAGGATGGTCCCGTCAGGGGTGAAGGCGATTACGGCCTGTGAGCGATGCAGAGCAGCGACCTGTCCGTTTGTGTCGATACTACGATCCTTCTGAGCCGTGATGTCGGATGCGAAGACAACGATCCGGGCCGGCTTGCCGGTACGGCCAAGAACAGGGTTGTAGGAGGCAAGAATCCAAACTTCCTTGCCGCTCTTGGCAATCCGCTTGAACTCGCGGGTTTGTGGCTTGCCGGTCCGAAGAATGGCCCAAAATTCTTGAGTCTCGGCACTGTCTCGCTCAGCCACTGGAAGTAGCAGGCTATGCGGCTTCCCGATTAACTCTTCCCGACTGTAACCGACGAGGCTGAGGAAGTTGGAGTTGGCCTCACGGATCGTGCCATTGAGATCGAGATCGATGCATCCGCGTGAGCGGTTGATGGCGGCTGTTAAGGCGCGCAGCCGGGATAAAAACAAGGGCATGGATTTGCTCGACCTTAGAGTGACGTGTCACTATTAGGTCATTTGGATGACAAAACCTGAAACATCCGTAAATTTCCCCGACATTGACGGCATTTTTAGCTTTTAAACAAATAGCTGCAGAGCTGTCTATTATGCAAATGCATATGCCTTCGATCATTTTATTCGTACCTATAAGACAAGATCATGCCAATATTAATTTCAGAAATAGGATTTATTAGGCTGATGCCCGCATTAAAGGCAAAGTGAATAACGCCCTAAGCCGTGCCTGATCCATTTCGGAGACGGTCAAGGTCGGCCCAGGTCGGGCGAACAGGTAGCCCTGCATCTGGTCACAATGCAGCTCGCGCAGGATCGACAGCTGTTCGACCGTCTCGACACCCTCAACCGTCACCTGCAGGCCAAGGTTGTGGCCAAGGTTCACGATCGCGCGGACAATCGCGAGCGTGTCCGCGTGCTGTCCAAGCCGTCGAACAAACGATTGGTCGACCTTAATTTTGTCGAACCGAAACTGCTGCAAGTAGCTGAGCGATGAGTACCCAGTGCCGAAATCGTCCAGAGCCAGACGCACGCCCAATTCGCGTAAGTCAGTAAGCACCCGCACAGCTTTCGTGGCATCCTGGATGAACACGCTTTCGGTGATCTCAACCACCAGCCGTGCAGGGTCGAGATTATGCCGCGCCAGCGCTGCTGCCACGGCCGCTGGTACGTGGGATTGCCGAAATTGGGTCGGCGAGACATTGACTGATACGCGCCATGGCTGCGGCCAAGCCGTTGCCGCCGCGCAGGCGGTGTCGATCACCCATTCCCCAATCTGCCCAATCAGATTAGCTTGCTCAGCAACTGGGATAAACTCGTTTGGCGAGACGAACCCGCGCTGCGGGTGCTGCCAGCGAATTAACGCTTCGAAAGTCTCGATTTCGCCGGTGCGAGCGTTGACGATCGGCTGGTAGAACAGTCGCAGCTCGTCTCGGGCGATCGCGCCGCCGAGTTCATGTTCGAGCTGCCGAACCGCCTGCAGCTGCGCGTCCATTGATGCCTCGAAGAAACGTACTGCGCCGCGCCCCTCGTCCTTGACCCGGTACAAGGCGGTGTCAGCAGCGCGCAGTAGTGTTTCAGCTGTGCTGCCATCATCGGGGTAGAGGGCGATACCGGCGGAGGCACTGATTTCGGCGCGGTAATCGTCAATGCGGAATGGGTGACGTAGGCCAGCAATCAACCGTCCGGCAATTTCGGCGACTTGCTGTGGAGCGCGCGCACCGGTGAGCACGACCACGAACTCGTCACCGCCGACTCGGGCGAGGGTGTCGGTCGGACGCAGCTCGGTTAACATTCGTTTGGCTGCCTGAACCAGCAGGGCATCGCCGGCCGCGTGGCCGTATAGATCGTTGATCGCCTTGAACCGATCGAGGTCGAGACAGATCACCGCGACGCTGGTACCATCTATGGCTGCTGCATCCAGGGCGGGGCCGAAGCGTTGCTCCAAGAGGTAGCGGTTGGGCAGATCGGTGAGGGCGTCATGCAAGGCGAGATGGCGGATGCGGGATTCGTCGCGTTTGCGGTCGGTGAGATCGCGTAGGGCGACCGCGGTGGCGGGCTTGCCACCGAACTCGATTGTGCGGCAGGACAGCTCGACCGGCACGCATGTCCCGACGGCGGTGCGGATCGCGAACTCCTCCGGACGCAAATCTTCGGAGCGGCAGCGCGTGCGCCGCAGCAGCGCCGGCGCGTCGGCCTGAGCAAATAAGTCGAGCACCGGCTTGCCGATGATCTGATCGACCGGCATCGCAAACAGGCGGGTGCCGGCTTGGTTGACCTCCAGGACCCTTCCGTCGCGATGGATGAATAGCACCTCGTGCGCAAGGTTGCTCAACAGGCGCATACGATTGAGTTCGAGCAGCGCGCGCTGCGAGAGGTGCTGTTGCAGCGTCATGGCTACGAGGCCGGCGATCAGCACCACGAGGCTGACGACGCCGACTGCCAGCGCAAGTGAGGTCGAACCGAGTACGTAGCTCCCGTCCGTCGGTAGTGCGATTGGCGCCACGGTGACGGCGGCCATGCCTGTGAAATGCAGGCCACAGATCGCGAGCGCAAGCCATCCTGTGACTTCGATCTTGCGGCCAAGGCCACCGAGCGAACGGGCGCGTGCCAGGGCAAGAACGGAGAACAGGCTGCTAATCAGGATCGAGGCTACGACGTAGCTCGGATCGAAGAAAACGAAGCTGGAGGCTCGCATCGCCCCAACCCCGATGTAGTGCATGCCGGTGATCGCTAGAGCGAGCACGGTACCGGCCAGCACGATCCCGAGAAAGCTCGGGGATGAGCGCCGCCAAAGGATCAAGGCAGCCAGGTTTCCGATGGTGGCTACAGCTATCGAGGCTACGGTGAGGTTTAAATCGTAGGCGATGTGAGCTGCAGGAAGGAAGGCGAGCATAGCGACGAAGTGCAAGGACCAGATGCTACCTCCGAATATGACCGCTGCTGAGATTAGGGCTCGCGATGTCGCGCTAGACGCCCTATCGACACGCGCCATCAGGGCGACGGTAGCGAAGCATCCAAATGCGCAGATGAGCGCCGAGAGAGCGACGAGGCGCAGGTCGTGTTGCTGCGCAACGCAGTTGAGGATGCGGATCATTGATGCTTCAATCGCTGCGGGGGTGTGCAACCTTAGGTACGCATAGTACCACACCAATAACTACCGATTGGTCAGCGCAACCCTCGAATCAACTAAATGGTTGACGATTAGTAAGTTTTAATATAAAATTCTTATCAACTCCATATAATCAAATCGGTCAATGCTGTAGACGGGATCAACTACAAATTTTCAGAAATGCATACTATCAATATATAATGAATTTAATAATATTCGGTTATGGAGAAAATAATCGAATTTCAAAGAATGCCCCAGCCAATCTAGGCGCAACAGTTCGATTTAGATCGAGAATGCTGATAGACACGACGTTTGCTATCAGGTGACTTGGAGATCAATATCGACTATCTGACAGGTGCGCCGCAATTATAATCTGCAACGGTGGTTGCTCACAATCGTGACAACAAGGGCTGGCGGCATGCGCCGCAGACCGGACGGAAGCTGCTCGTCGCGTCCCGCGTGCGGGAGCCGCACAGGAATAAGTGCGCGACTTCGCCATCGAGATTCACAACCGCCCGTCGTCAGCCTACGGATGCTTCTTGCCGGGTCGTTCAAATCGTGAGCCCGAGCTGCGGCCGCTCGCCGAGCCTGCGATGGACCCAATTCGGGCGCGGAGCAGCGACGTCCGTGCGGTCGAACTGTGATGAAGCTGCTGACTTTGACTCAGCAAACTGGTCCGCGTCGAGTGCAAGTTTTTTTCGGGCATTGTGAACCCTGGAGGAGGGAGGACGCCATGCCTCGCAAACGCTTCACGAACGAGTAGGTCGCTTTGCGCGGCGGCAGGCGGAGAACGGTGCGACGGTGGACGAGGTCTGCTGGAAGATGGGCGTGTCCAAGCCGACGTTTTACCTTCGGAAGAAGCAGTTCGTCGGCATGGGCATGCCGGAGATCCGGCGGCTAAAGGAGCTGGAGGACGAGAACAGCAGGCTTAAAAGGCTGGTCGCCGACCTGACGCTGGACCGCACCATGCTGCAAGACGTGCCCAAGGGAAAGTGAGTGAGGCCCGCTGCTCGCCGCGAGGTCGCCGGTCACCTACAGGGGGGCCTACGACATCAGGGAGCGTCGGGCCTGTCACGCCACCGGCTTCGGCTGTTCGTCCCAGCGCTACAGGCAGCGCTCGGACCCTTAGGTAGCGCTGCGGATGCGGATGAAGGAGCTGGCTGCCGCACTGGTGCGCTACGGCTATCGGCGGCCGCACATCCTGTTGCGACGGGCGGGCTGAGAGTTGAATCACAAGCGCACCTACCCGATCTACGGGG
>NZ_VRVH01000281.1:0-5872 GCF_008040095.1 Methylobacterium sp. WL6
GCTCGTCCCGCTCCTGCCGCGCGCGATCGGCAGCGTCGTGCGGGTGCGCGTGCCGGCCCGCGACGTGCTGATCGCGACCGCGGTGCCGTCGGGCCTCAGCGCGCGCAACATCCTCTCCGGCCGGGTCGCGGCGCTGATCCCGGCGGGCAACGCGGTGATGGTCGAGGTGGCGTGCGGCGGGGCGGTGCTTGCGGCCCGCCTGACCGGGGCCGCCGTGCGCGACCTCGACCTCGCGGTCGGCCGCCCCGTCCACGCGGTGATCAAGAGCGTCGCCCTCGATCCCGCCGGGATGGGCGGGCGCCGGGCGATCGAGATTTGAGGCATGGTCTGACACGGCCCGCTGCAGCCGCAGCAGCCGATTGCTGCGCTCGGAAACGGGCGTTCATGGGCCGTGCGCTCCGAGTGTGTTCGGCGCGGTTTGCGCACCCAAAACCACAGTTATTCTAGGAGTAAAATCAGAATCCAGTAGTTTTTTAATCGATTGGATTTACTGTAACACAAGTTTAATTTGATCCGATTAATGTGACATATTGCTTCTTCGCAATGCGTGGATTCCATTGAGCTGAAGTGATGACCGACATCGACGCGACCGAGCAAGCATTCGGTTCTCACGACCCCGTCTCGTCGGAGACCGCGTTGGCCGGCGCTGTGGGACTCGCGCGGGCCGCCACGTATGCGTTCATCGCCAACGACGGCACCGGTCGGATCACCTTCGTGAACGAGGCGGCCGAGGCGCTCTTCGGATACGGACCCGGCGCGATGCTGGGCCAAAACGTCGATCTCGTCGTTCCCGAACGGTTTCGCGCCAGCCACGCGGCGGGTTTGGCGCGCATCGCCCGCAACGAGCCCTCCCGGATGGCCGGTCGAACGATCGAGGTCACCGCGAGACGTTGCGACGGCAGCGAGTTTCCGGCCGAATTCACGTTGTCGATCTGGAGAGACCGCTTCGGCCTCGGCTTCGGGGCGATCATGCGCGACATCTCGGAATGGCGCGCCCGCGACGAGCATCTGGTCAGGCTCGCGCATCACGACACGCTCACCGGATTGCCCAACCGCGCTTCCTTCGAAGAGACGCTCGACGCGAGGCTCGCCGCCGGTCAGGCCACGTGCGTCCTCATGCTCGACCTCGATGGATTCAAGGAGGTGAACGACAGCTGGGGGCACGGCACCGGTGATGCCGTCCTCCAAACCCTCGCCATCCGTCTGCCGGCCTGGCTCGATCAGGATGCGATCGTCGCCAGGTTCGGCGGCGATGAGTTCGCGGTGATGCTGCCGGGCGCCACCGATCCCCTGCAAGTCGCAGCCAGTGCCGCCGCGCTTCTCGACGCCTTCGCGGCACCGTTCTGCGTCTTAGGTCATACCTTCCACCTGGGCGCCAGCATCGGAGGCGCCATCAGCCCGACGCAGGGCCTGTCGGCAGGCGAGCTCGTCGGCAATGCGGACTTGGCGCTCTTTCGCGCGAAACAGGACGGCAAGCGTCGCTTCCGCTTGTTTCAGCCCGACATGCGGAGCGCGCTGCTTTCGCGACTGGCGCTGCAGTCGGAGTTGCGCAGGGCGGTCGCGGCCGGTGAGTTCGTGCTCCACTACCAACCGCAGGTGGCTCTGGATACCAGGCGCATCAACGGTGCGGAGGCCCTCCTGCGATGGCAGCACCCCGAACGCGGTCTGCTGTTTCCGGGCGCCTTCCTGTCCCAGCTCGAGGAGCACCCCCTGGCACTCGAGGTCGGACGCTGGATCCTCGACGAAGCCTGCCGGCAGATGGCGGCTTGGCGCGACGCAGGGCTCCCGATCCGGAAAATGGGCGTCAACCTGTTTACCGCCCAGGTCCGGTCGGGAACGCTGACGTCGGATGTCGCCGACGCTCTCCAGCGGCACCGGCTGAGCCCGGAGATGCTGGAGCTGGAAATCACGGAAACGATCTTCCTGAAGGTCGACGAGCCTGTCCTCCGCCCGTTTCGCGACCTGCATCGTCGCGGGGTCGGCATTTCCTTCGACGATTTCGGCACCGGCTACGCCTCCTTGAGCTCGCTCAAGCGTTTCCCTCTGACCCGCCTCAAGATCGATCGCGGATTCGTCCGGGACCTGATGACCGATCAGCACGATGCGGCGATCGTGCGCTCCATCATCCAGATCGGGAACGACATCGGATTGGACATCATCGCAGAAGGAATCGAGACGTCGGACCAGGAGGCGCGGCTGCTCGAGATGGGCTGCAAGCAGGGCCAGGGATTCCTGTACGCCAAGGCGCTGCCGGCGGCCCGGTTCGAGGATCTTCTCCAAAGTCTCGGGCGCCTTGAGAAGATCGCGAGCTGATCGACGAGCAGGAAACCTGCAAGCGCGTTCGCGGAGCCCGTTCCGATCCGCGTGTCAGGTGGTCTGCCCGGCGCGGCGAGACGGGGGAGATGTCGGGCCGTTTCACTGTTTGCCCGGAAGCGGCCCGGCGAGGAATGACCGACTCCGGGCGGCTGCAGTCGGTGGCAAACGACGGGTTTCGGCCCTCAGGCCCGCCCCTCGACGAAGGCGCGCATCAGCACGTGCGCGATCGCCATCGCCGGTGGGGCAAAGAGGTTGTCCGGGTGGCGCCGCTCCAGCATCGCCAGCACCTCGGCGCGGTCGAACCAGCGGGCGTCGGCGAGCTCGGTCGGGTCGGTGACGATGGTCTCGTCCAGCGCTTCCGCCGTGCAGCCGATCATCAGCGAGGACGGGAACGGCCAGGGCTGCGAGATGTGATAGCCGACCGCGCCGACCCGCACCCGCGTCTCCTCGTAGGATTCGCGCGCGACCGCGGCCTCGATCGTCTCGCCGGGCTCGAGGAAGCCGGCGAGGCACGAGTACATCCCCTCCTTGAAGTGCGGGCCGCGCCCAAGCAGGCAGCGTTCGCCGCGGCGGATCAGCATGATCACCACCGGGTCGGTGCGCGGGAAGTGATGGGCGGCGCAGGTCGGGCATTCCCGCCGGAAGCCGCCGGCGCGGACCAGGGTCTGCGTGCCGCAATTGGCGCAGAAGCGGTTGCGCGCGTGCCAGCCGAGCATCGACTTCGCGGTGGCGAGCAGGCCGAGCTCGTCCTGCGGCACGGCGCCCTCGGTGGCAATGGTGCGCAGGTCGAGCGTCCGGAAGCCGTCGCCGGCATAGGCCTCGGCCGCCTCCGGCGCCGCCACCGCCGCGAAGATCGGCCGCCCGTCGAGATGCCCGAGGAAGATCCGCTCCTGGGTGATCAGGGGGTTCGCGCGGACGCCGTCCTCGGCCTCCAGGATCGCGCTCCCGCCCCGAAGCACGAGCGCGTCGCCGGCCAGGAGCACCAGCCGGGTGCCCCGCGCGTCGGGGGGCGGCACCGCGTCCTCCGCCTGCTCCGAGGAATGGCGGACGAGCCGGCTCTGCGTGAAGCCCAGGGTGGCGAAGGGGTCGGTCATCGCCACCTCAGGCTGCTGCGAACAGGGCGCCGGCCCGCTCGGCGAGCTGCGCGCGGGCATGGTGCGGATACGGCTTTCGCGCCTCGAAGCCCCAGACCGGGCCGGGCCAGGCCGGATCCGACAGGAAGCGCCCGACCACGTGGACGTGGAGCTGTGCCACCACGTTGCCGAGCGTCGCGACGTTGACCTTGTCGGGCTTGGCCAGCGCCAGCATCACCCCGGTGGCGAGGTGGACCTCCCGCCACAGGGCGGCGGCATCCTCGGCGGCGAGATCGGTGAGCTCGCTCACAGCCGCCCGGCGCGGCACCAGGATCAGCCACGGGAAGCGGGAATCGTCCATCAGCAGGACGGAGCAGAGGCCGAGGTCGCCGACCGGCACGGTGTCGGCGGCGAGCCGGGAATCGAGAAGGAAATCGGTCATGCCGGGCGATGTAGCGCGGGCGCGCGTCCCGGCGCCATGCCCGCGCTCACGGGCCGCCGGCCCGAACCGGCCGGCGGCGTCGCGCTGTGCGCGATGTCACAGCGTCGGCTCGGTTCCCGCGCGGCCGACCGCGACGAGATCGGCGTTGACGAGACCGTCGGCGTCGGTGCGCGCGAGCACCACGACGTCGGCGCCGGGCACGAGCAGAGCCCTCTCGCCCGGGGCGATCTGCGCCGTCGGCGTCCCGGGCGGGATGGTGAAGGACTTGCTGCCGCCGTCGTAGACCAGCTCGACCTGCCGCGGCGGATCGAGCGACAGGCCGCCGATCCAGCCCGCGGTGAGCCGCGCGTCGGGGGCCGCGTCCCAGGGCTTGGTGCCGGCCTCGAAGCCGCGCTCGGACGGCGAGTAGATCGCGACCTTGATCGGCTTCGGCTTGCCGTCGGCGCCGGGCACCGAGACGATGCTGACGTAGCTCTCCGGCTTGATGTCGCGGAGGCGGCCTGCGGTCGCGATGAACAGGCGCGTCTTCACGTTCATCAGGACGGTGACGGACCCGCCGGCCGCGCGCCGGATCGTCAGCGTGTCGGCGTCGCGGGCCTCGACGGTGCCCTGGTAGCGCGCGAAGGATTCCGCGGCCTGCGCCGCAACGGAGGTCGCACCCATCGCGAGCGCGATCAGACAAGCTCGGATCACTGTCGTCAGCCCCTCACTCGACCGGGATGGCCGGCGAGGCGCGAACGTCGGGCGAACGGTCGAGGTTCCCGCTTCGCGCGCGGCACACGCCGTCAGTGCGCCATCAGCATCGGCAGGTCGGCGTGGGCGAGCAGGTGGCTCGTCGGGCCGCCGAAGATCATCTGCCGCAGCCGGCTCTGGGTGTAGGCGCCCTTGATCAGCAGGTCGGAGCCGAACTCCTTCGCCTCGGCGAGGAAGGTCTCGCCCGGCGTCCGGCGCCCGGCGGGAAGCGCCTTGTGGTCGGCGGCCACGCCCTCGCAGGCGAGCGAGCGGGCGAGGTCCTCGGCGCTCGGGCCCGGCACCGTGCCGCCCTCGACGCTGAGCACCAGC
Organism: Methylobacterium sp. WL6; assembly: GCF_008040095.1. Classification (NCBI taxonomy): domain Bacteria; kingdom Pseudomonadati; phylum Pseudomonadota; class Alphaproteobacteria; order Hyphomicrobiales; family Methylobacteriaceae; genus Methylobacterium; species Methylobacterium sp. WL6. The sequence continues at coordinate 4,894 of NZ_VRVH01000281.1, forward strand.
ACGCGGGAGGCGGCCCGCAGCAGCGGCATCGCGAAGGCGACGGCGCGCGCGGTCTCGGTCGAGCCGTTCCAGGCGACCAGGATCGCGTCGCCGAACCGGGTCGGCGGGGTCGGCGGGGCCACCAGGATCGGGCGGCCGCCCTCGAACAGCGCCGTCTCCAGGGTGGTCATGCGCGGCGTGCCGTCGGCGGCGCCGGGGCGGCCGACGACGGTGGCCGAGAACAGGCGCGCGTACTGCCCGAGGAAGGCGTCGCCCGCCGGCACGTCCTGCCGCCAGCGATAGCGCGCGCCGGCGCCGGCGACGTTCTCGGGAACGCACAGGCCGTCGCGGGCGTGGCGCGGGATGCCGGCCCCGTCCATGAAGGCGACGAAGCGCCCGCCCGCCTCCTCGGCCTCGGCCCGGTCGGCCTCCTCGTCGCGCAGCCAGGTCATGCCGCCGACCATGTCGACGGGCACGTACTCGGCGAGCGCCGGCCGCAGCGACACGCCCTCGATCAGGCTGCCGAAGCGCTGTGCCACGAGGCGGGTCGTCTCCAGCACCGAGGGCAGGGCGTCGTGGAGCGCGATCGGCACCAGCAGGGTCTTCATCGCGTCGCCTCGCTCGGGTTCGCCATCACCGTCGCGACGCTAATGCGGATCGCCGCGGCGGGAAACTCGCAGCCGCCCGGCGCTCACACGGTTTTCGGCCTCGGAAGGGAATGGCGATCGGGATCGAGGCGGGCGCGGGCGAGACGCATCATCGGGCGCTCGACATGGCGGTGGACGAGCAGGGCCGCCACGACGCTCAGGGCCACCATCACGCCGAGCGCGACCCAGGGGCCGAGCCACAATGCGAGGTCGATGCGCGCGAGCGCCTCGCGCAGGCCGCGCAGGACGAAGGGATGGACGAGGTAGAGCGCGTAGGAGGCGTCGCCGAGCGCGGCCAAGGCGGACACGACGGGCGAGGGCGGTCGCGCCTGCGTCCGCGAGCGGCCGAGCGC
>NZ_VRVH01000282.1:0-5854 GCF_008040095.1 Methylobacterium sp. WL6
CCGCCCTCCCCGATCACCAGCGCGACGTTCGCCACGCCGAGGCCGAGGCAGGCCTCCGTCGAGCGGGCGATGGCCTCGGCTTGGCCGCGCTCCTCGGCCTCGATGCCGGGGAAGGCGCCGGCGGTGTCGACGAAGGCCAGAACCGGCAGCCCGAAGCGGTCGGCGAGCTCCATCAGGCGCACCGCCTTGCGGTAGCCTTCCGGGCGGGCCATCCCGAAATTGTGCCGCAGGCGCGTCTCGGTGGTCGCGCCCTTCTCCTGGCCGAGCACGCAGACCGGCCGGCCGCGGAAGCGACCCATGCCGCCGACGATCGCCGCGTCCTCGCCGAAGCCGCGGTCGCCGGCCATCGGCGTGAAATCCTCGATCAGCCCGGTGCAGTAGTCGACGAAGTGCGGCCGCTGCGGATGCCGGGCGACCTGGGTCTTCTGCCAGGGGGTGAGGTTGGCGTAGATCTCGGCCAGCGCCTGCGCCGCCTTCGCCTCCAGCCGCCCGACCTCCTCGCTGATCGCGACGGCGCCGTCGCGGGCGCCGACGGCGCGGAGTTCCTCCAGCTTCGCCTCAAGCTCGGCCACGGGCTTCTCGAAATCGAGGTAGGAGCGCATCGCCGCCATCGTCGTCACAGTACTCCCATCCGAAGGCCGGTGCGGCTGCGGCGCTGGTGCCGAAGGCCCCGGCCGCGAACGGCGCAGGGTGTTGGCGAAGCGCGGACGGGTGTCAACCGGCGGACCTTCGCCGCAGGGATGCGTCCGTTCCAAGCGTGCGCGCCGAATCCGGCGACGATCGGACGGGTCAGGCCGCCTGGGCCTCGACGCGGTTCCGCCCCAGCGCCTTGGCGCGGTAGAGCGCGAGGTCGGCGCGCTTCAGCATCTCGCCGGGGCCGACATCCTCGGGCTGACGGGTCGCGACGCCGATCGACACGGTGACGGGGACGCTGCGTGTGTCGCGATGGATCGAGAACGGCATGCCCTCGATCCGCTCGCGGATGCGCTCGGCGATGGCGTGGGCCTCGGCGAGGCCGGCATCGGGCAGGATGATGACCACCTCCTCGCCGCCGTAGCGGGCGACGATGTCGATGGTGCGGGTGTGCAGGCGGACGCGGTCGGCGAAGGTGCGCAGCACCTCGTCGCCGGCTTCGTGGCCGTGGGTGTCGTTGATCGCCTTGAAGTGATCGATGTCGAGGATCAGCCCGGCGACCGGGCGCTCGCGCAGCCGCGGATCGGAGAACAGGCCGGCGAGGTGGTTGTCGAGGTAGCGCCGGTTGTGCAGTCCGGTGAGCCCGTCGGTGACGGCCATCTCCATCGACGCCTGCACCGCGCTGCGCAGAACCTCGGAGAATCGCTTGCGGCGGATCTGGGTGCGGACCCGCGCGACCAGCTCGTTGCGGTCGATCGGGCGGAGCAGGTAGTCGTGGACACCGAAATCGAGGCCGCGCACGATGCGGGCGCGGTCATGCGCCTCGGCCAGCATGATCAGCGGCACCTGCCGGGTCCGCTCCAGGTTGCGCAGCTGGCTGCACAGGCGCAGCCCGTCGAAGCCCTCGAGGTCGAGGCTGACCAGGACGAGGTCGAAGCCGCCCTCGGCCGCCACGTGGATCGCCGCCTGCGGATCGGTCTCGAGCGTGACCGCGTGGAACTGGCCGAGCGCCGCCGCCATCCGCTCGGCCGAGCCGCGCCGATCCTCGACCAGCAGCAGGCTGGCGTTGAGGCCGGTCTCGGCGGTGGCGAGCGCCAGCGGGTCGCCCATGCCGAACTCGCGCGAGGCGAGCGCGCGGCTGCGCAGCTCGTCGGTCACGGCCTTCAGGCGCACGAGGCTGCGGACGCGGCTGAACAGCGCGGTGTCGTCGATCGGCTTGGTCAGGAAATCGTCGGCGCCGGCGTCGAGGCCCTTCAGGCGGTCCGAGGGTTGGTCGAGGGCCGTGACCATCACCACCGGCAGGTGCGCGGTGAGCGGGTTGTTCTTGAGGATGCGGCAGACCTCGAACCCGTCCATGCCGGGCATCATCACGTCGAGGAGGACGAGGTCGCACAGGCCCTTCTCGCAGATCGCGATCGCGTCCGGGCCGTTCATGGCCGCGACGGTGTCGAAGTATTCCAGCGCGAGCTTCGTTTCGAGAAGCTTCACGTTCGGGAAGAGGTCGTCGACGATCAGGACGCGGGCCGACATCGTTCCTCGCACAAGGTTTCAGCGGGCGATCGCAGGCGCCGTCGAGGGCTCGATCCGGACCTTACTTGTCGGCAAGATACGTGCGAACCGTTGCCAAAAACTTCGCGACGGAGATCGGTTTGGACAAATATGCCTCGCAACCGCCCTCGAGAATGCGTTCCTCGTCCCCCTTCATGGCGAAGGCGGTGATGGCGACGACGGGAATGTGCTTGAGGTCGTCGTCCTCCTTGAGCCACTTGGTCACCTCGAGCCCCGAAACCTCGGGAAGCTGGATGTCCATCAGGATCAGGTCGGGATGGTGGGCACGCGCGAGCTCGATCGCCTCGATGCCGTTGGCCGTCTTGAGGGTCGCGTAACCGTGGGCCTCCAACAAGTCGTTGAAGAGCTTCATGTTCAGTTCGTTGTCCTCGACGATCAACACCGTTTTCGTCATCACGCTTCGATCCCGGTGCCGCCGCGCGTCCTTTACGGGACGTTACCCGACCTCACGCCTTTGTAAGCGACAGATGTTGATGAATCGCAAATCACTTCAAGACGATGGGTCGACGCGAGCCACCGCCGCCGACCACAACCTGGCCGTCGACGTGCTCGGCTGGATGGTCGCCGACGAGGACCGCCTGTTCCCGTTCCTCAACGCGACCGGGCTGTCGCCCGAGGACGTCCGCGCGTCGCTGTCCGACCCGGCCTTCCTCGTCGGCGTGCTCGACCACGTCATGGGCGACGAGCCGGTGCTGCTCGCCTGCGCGCAGGGGCTCGACATCAAGCCCGAGCGCATCGCGGCGGCGTGGCGACGGCTCTCGCCGCAACAATCCGACGAGTTCTAAAGGGCCGCGTGCCGGCTACGGGGCGCACGGCTTGTCCGGCGCCTTGTCGAGCTCGAGGCGGGTCATGTCGCCGAGGATCGCGAAGTCGCCGTAGTCGAGCTTGAGCGCGCCGCTGACCCCGTTCTCGTAGAGGTCGAAGGTAAGGGTGTAGATCGGCGTGCGCTCGCCCTCCCCTTGCGTGAAGTAGCTCAGCGTCACCGGCCAGTGCGGCACGGCGGCCATCGCACCCTCGTGCAGCGGCTTGTCGCGGTCCGACGCGGCGGCGTTCGCCGGCGCCGTCGCACGGCGGCCGATCACGGCCAGGGTGTCGTAGACCTTGCGGCCGTCGTCCGACCCGTCGAACACTTTGGCCGACATCGTGGTGTCGCCGGCCCGCGCGGCCTGGACGAGGCGGCGCATGTGCAGGCTCGGGAACAGCACCGGGCCGGCGGCGGTGAACTGGTCCTTCTTCGGCTCCTTGAGCCGGACCTTGAACGCGTCGCCGCTCGCATCCGCGGTGCCGTCGACGGCCGGGCTCGGCTGTCCGTTCAGCACCGTCACCGTGCGGAAGCGGAAATCGCGGGCCTCGCCGCCCTCGAAGGTGGTGTTGCGCAGGTCCGAGGTCCGGCTGCCGCTCTCGCCGGATTCGAGCACCGTCACCTGGCGGGTCTGCATGGTGTAGCCGCGGCAGGAGTCGCCCTTGAACTCGATCACGATGCGCCCGCGCGCGCTCTCGACCGCCCGGGTCCCGCCGGTGGAGGCGAGCGACAGGTCGTAGACCGCCTTGTGGTTGGCGAGGATCACCGGCTCGGGCTTTCCGGGCTTCGGATCCTCGGGCTTTGCCGCCTCGGGCGCCGGCTTGGCCGAGGCGTCGGGCGTGGCCGGCGCCGCATGGGCCATGCCGCCGAAGCAGGCCGCGCCGGCGAGGAACGCGGCGACGAGGGCGGTGGCGTGGCGTGGCATCGTGAAAACTCCCGAGGCGGTGACGGCCGAAGTTGAGGCGCAGGCTGCAGGTAGTGGGTGCCGGGCCCGGAGCAATGCCGGGCGCCGGATCAGCGGTAGCCGGCCGCCTGAAGCTCGAACAGCTCGGCGTAGCGTCCGCCGAGGGCGACGAGCGCGTCGTGCGTGCCGGCTTCGAGCACCTTTCCGTCCTCCAGCACCAGGATGCGATCGGCCATCCGAACGGTGGAGAATCGGTGCGAGATCAGCACCGCGGCCCGCCCGGCGCTGAGGTCGCGGAAGCGGCGGAACACGTCGTACTCGGCGCGCGCGTCGAGCGCGGCCGTCGGCTCGTCGAGGATCAGGATCTCGGCGTCGCGCATGTAGGCCCGGGACAGGGCGATCTTCTGCCACTGGCCCCCGGACAGGTCGACGCCGCCGTCGAAGCGCTTGCCGAGGGGCTGGTCGTATCCGGCCGGCAGGCGCGCGATGACCGCGTCGGCGAGGCCGCGCACAGCCGCACGGCCGATGCGCTCGGCATCGTCCCGGGCCTCGATCCGCCCGACGGCGACGTTCTCGCCGGCGGTGAGGTCGAAGCGGACGAAATCCTGGAAGATCGCACCGATGCGGCCGCGGAGCGCGTCGAGGTCGTAGGCCTGCAGCGGCAGGCCGTCGAGCAGGATGCGCCCCTCGGTCGGGTCGTAGAGCCGGGTCATCAGCTTGACGATCGTGGTCTTGCCGGCCCCGTTCTCGCCGACGAGCGCCAGGGTCTCGCCCGCCGCGAGGGTGAAGCTCAGGTGCCGCACCGCCCACGCGTCGACGCCGGGATAGCGGAAGCCGACATCCTCGAAGGCGAGGCCCTGGCGGATCGTCGCCGGCAGGGGTGCCGGGGTCTCGGGCGAGCGGATCGACGGCGCGATCGCGAAGAACGAGAACAGGTCCTCGAGGTACTGCGTCTGCCCGGCGATCTGGGTGAACCCGAGCAGCAGGCCCTCGATCAGCCCGCGCAGGCGCTGGAAGGCGCCGGCAAGGAAGGCGAGATCGCCGATCGAGAAGCCGCCCGCCACAGTGCGCCAGACGATGACGGCGTAGGCGGCGTAGTAGGCCAGCGTGCCGAGCGCCGCGAAGGCGCCGCCCCAGCCGGCGCGGCGGATCGCCAGCGCGCGGTTGTCGGCCACCACCTTGTCGGCGAGGCCGGCATAGAGGTCGGTGATGTAGCCGTTCAGGCCGAACAGCTTGACCTCCTTGGCCGATTCGACGCTGGCGCCGAGGTAGCGCAGGTAGTCGATCCGCCGCCGTTCCGGGGTGCGGATCCAGGCGAGGCGGTAACCGGCTCGGGTGAAGTGCGCCTCGTTGAGGAAGGCCGGCACCAGCGCCGCCGCGATCAGCACGATCAGCCACGGGGTGTAGACCGCGACGCCCGCGGCGAACGAGAGCAAAGTCACCAGGGCCTGCCCCTGCCCGAACACCTGGGCGATCAGGCTGGTGCGCCCGGTGACCTGCCGGCGCGCCCGCTCAAGCCGGTCCTGCTGTGCGCTGTCCTCGAACTGCGCGAGGTCGAGGGCCGCCGCATGGCGCATCAGCCGGAGCGAGGCGGCGTTGGAATAGAGGTCGGCGACCAACCCGTCAACCAACGTGCTGAGGCGTCCGATCAGGTCGGAGAGGATCGCCAGGGCGAGTTCGGCCGCGACCAAGGCCGCGAGCCGCGACAGGTGCGGGTCCGAGAGCCACGCATCGACGCTCATCGGCGTCGCCCGCGGCCGGGCATGTTCCGCGACGATCGCGTCGAGGATCAGCTTCGCGAGCCACAGGGTCGCCACCGGCAGCCCGGCGCCGACGAGGCGCAGTGCGAGGCTGGCGGCGAACAGGCGCGGGCTCGCGGCGCGGACCTGCGCGAACAGGGCCGGCAGGTAGCGCAGCGATCCGAAGCGTTCGGAGATGTGTCGCCT
>NZ_VRVH01000283.1:0-5844 GCF_008040095.1 Methylobacterium sp. WL6
CCATGCCGAGGCGCGCCCGGCGCCGCGCCCCGAGGCCCGCGCCGCCGAGCAGGCCTGGTCGCCCCGGATCGTGCAGCAGCCGGCCGAGGCCCCGCGCTCGAACTCGGACGCCGAGGACGTCTCGGAGCTGATGGCCGAGAACCTGATGCTGAAGGCCAAGCTTCGGCTCGAGGCCGACCGCCACGGCGAGCTGCAGACCCTGCTCGCCCAGGAGATCCGCGAGCTGCGCAACCACGTGCAGATCGAGATGAACGCCCTCCAGGAAATCCGCGCCGAGCGCGATCACTTCCGGGCGGAGCGCGATCAGATCCGCGACGAGCTCGACGCGATGCGCGAGGAGCGCGACCTGTGGCGCGCCCGCACCGAGGCGCTGGCGCAGCCGCTGTTCCAGAAGCGCTGAACCGGCTTCGCATCGGCACGGCGACGCGATCGCCGTGCCCCCCGAAAAGCCGAAGGGCCGCCCGTGAGGGCGGCCCTTCCATTGCCGAACCGCGGTCCGGCCGAAACTGTCCCGAGTGTGCGGCTCGAGCGCCCTTAGAAGGAGGCGCCGGAGGCGACGGTCCAGGTCCGGTAAGCCGAAGACAGCGGCTGATGACAATGAGACACTGGATCACCTCCTTTCGTTCGTTGCTGGGACCCCGAAGGTAGGCGGTGGGACCCGCCCTGTGAAGCCCCTCGCCTGCGTTGTCTCGCCGCCCCCCGCGGCCGCGCGGCCGGCGGGGCGTCAGGGGCGACTCGCGACGACGGTGGCGACGAGGTCCCGCAGGATCGTGACCAGCTCGGCCTGCGCGGCGGGCGTCGCGAGGTTGTGGTCGGTGCCCGCGATGATCGCGACCGGCGCGCCGAGGCGCCGGGCGGCCCGCTCCGGCGTGCGGCCGACATGCCTGCGCAGGGCGGGGATCCCGGGATCGCCGACCGCGTAGACGAGGCGCAGAGGCGCGCCGCGCCGGCGCATCGCCGCGATCCGGCGCGCGACGCTGCCGCCCTCGGGCGCCGGACGGAACAGCGCCTTCCACCGGCGTTCGGCCATGCACAGGCCGCGGCGCAGGAGCACGCTGCCGATCGCCCGGACGCCGACCTCGCCCTTGAGCAGGCGGCGCCACGTGCTGCCGCGCCGGAGCAGGGCGGCATAGGTCGCGGCGCTTCCCACCGTCCGGCGCACGACGGCGTCGACGTCGTCGTCCGGGTGCCAGTCGAAACAGTAGAGGTTGGCCAGCAGCGCGCCCGCGACCCGGCGGTCGCGCCAGGCCGCCTGGAACGCCGCGTAGGCGCCGCTGCAATTGCCGACGAGGACGACCCGGCTCGCGCCCTGCGCCTCCAGGTGGTCCAGGGCGTGACGGAAATCGTCGAGGGTGTCGGCCGAGAACATCGGCGAGGCGCCGCCCGGCCGATCCGCGCTGTCGCCGACCCCGGCCAGATCCATCCGCAGCGACGGCACGCCCTCGGCCGCGAGAACGCGGGCCATCCGCGTCGCCTGCCGGCCCCAGCCGGAATGCGCGCTGAGGCCGGCGGCGATGAACAGGACCGTCGGCGCCCCCGTCGACGGGCCGGTCGGCCGGGCGTGGATGCCGAACAGCCCCGGCCCGAACCGGGCCGCCTCCTCCCGCCAGCCGTCTCCGGCAAGATGGGCGGGCGCCGCGACGGCGCGCGCCGAATTCGGCCGGGGCAGGGCGCCTGCGGTCGCGAAGGCGACCACCTCGGCGAAGGCCGCCTCGGGTGCCTCCGAGAACAGTGGGTTGCCGACGAGCTGGGCGAGGCCGGGCAGGGCGCCCGCCGTCACCGCGGCGCCGAGCGCGGCGTAGCGCTTGGCGAGGGCGTCGGTCTCCGCGCCGAGGATCAGGATCTCGGGCGCCGGCCGGACCGTCGCCGAAGCGAGGTCGATCCGCGCAAGGTCGGCCGCGAGCTCCGGGCCGATCGGAAAGCCGCCGACCGAGAGGCGACCGGGCATCTCGGCCGGCGCGGTGCCGTCCGACAGCTGGTTCACCGCCGGGGCCCGCAGCTTCATCTCGCGCAGGTACCCGCGCCCGGTCCGGCACGGCGCCATCAGCACGAGCCGGTCGACGCCGCCCTCCTCGGCCACGAGCGCCGCCAGCGTCGCCCCGAGCCGCAGGCCGACGAGGACGACCTCCGTCACCCCCGGTTCCTCGCGCAGGAAGCGCACCGCCCTGCGGACCGCATCGCGCCACGCCGCCAGCGTCCCGGCGCCCGCATCCGCCGAATCGCCCTCGCCCGGATAGTCGAAGCGCAGGGTCGCGCAGCCGGTGGCGGCGATCCGTCCGGCCAGTGCCCGCCACGGGCGATGCGCCGAGAGCTGCTCGAAGCCGGTCGCACCGCACAGGATCACGCCGCGCCGGCCGATGCCCGGGCTGAACCATCCGAACAGGCCGTCGATCACGACCGGTTCCGCTTCGAGGGGCGACAGGCGCTGCGGCAAGGGAGCGTGCATCATCAAGGTTTTAGAACCTCACGATCTCGTTTGTGTTGACGGCCCGGACGATCCCGCGCGGACGGCCGTCCCCGACGAGGGCGATGCGCCGCCGCGTGCCGGGCGCGAGATGGAAGCCGTCGTCGGCGGGACGCGCGTCCGTCTCGGTCTCGATCCGCACGCAGAGCGCGAAGCGGTCCGCCGCGACCCGGAGGACGGGACCGGCCGCGCCGGCCTCGATCGCGGCGGCGAGCCCGATCGGGCGCGGTGCCGGATCGCGCCCTTGCGGGAAGTGGAAGCTCTCGGCGAGGACGCCGTCGCGGTCCGGGCCGATCAGGCTCGCATGGGCGAGGCTGTGCGCGGGGGGGCCGAAGCGGTAGCTTCCGGTGGCATCGAAGAACCGCCCGAGCAGCGTCGCGCTCGACCAGGTTCCCGAGCTGCGCGGATCGCACGCGATCGCGCGCTCGGCCTGCTGCACCACGCGCCCCTCGGCATCGCTGAAGACGAGCCGCAACGTTGCGGACAGCGGCGCGGCCGCCTCGTTGTGGACGTGGAGGTGCAGGCCGTTCAGGCCCTCGTCCGAGATCGCCAGCTGGATGGGCCGGAAGGCGCGCTTGAGGGCGTACCACGCCGATTTCGGGCGGCCGGCCGCATCGACGACGCCCCATCCGAGCCCGGGGGCGAGGTCACGGAAGTTCCACACGAGCCCGCCGGCGGTGGGCGAGCGCGCCCGGCGCCACTCGCCGAACACCGCCTCCATCACCTCGGCGCTCGTCGCGCGGGCGAGCGCGCGGTAGCGGTCCGGGTCGTCGCGACGCAGAGTCTCGGGGTCGAGCCCGAACAGCGTCTGGAGATAGTGGTCGCGGACCTGCTCGAAATCCCAATCCGCGCCGCGGTCGCGCGGGATCGCCGCGGCCCAGGCCGGGCCGGCGGGGTCCAGGAGGTCAGCCTCCCGCAGCGTCGCGTCCTCGGGCACGTTGGCGAAGGCCAGGCATTCCGAGGCGAAGCCGACCTCGGCGCGGCGCGCATCCTCCAGCGGCCGGCGGTAGGCGCCGACGCCGTAATAGTGGGCGAGCCCGGCCTCGGTCGAGAACGGCAGGTCCCCGCCGAAGGGCGAGTTCGGCACCACCACGAGGTCCGGCCGCAGGCGGGCGACGCGGGCGGCGAGGACGTCCTCGGCGAGGCCCCCGGTCCAGGCGTCTCGGGGGAACCCGAGCATCGCCGCCTGCTGCGCGACCTCGCTGCCGCCGCACAGGACGCAGAGCGAGGGCGAGGCCTGGGTGCGGTCGAGGAAGCCGTCGATCTCGGCGAGCAGCACCTCCCGAAAGGCCGGATCGTCGACGGGATAGTCGAAGTTGGCGAGCATCAGGTCCTGGAAGACCAGGATGCCGAGCTCGTCGCACAGGTCGTGGAAGGCGTCGGATTCGTAGAGCGTGATGCCGGAGACCCGCAGCATGTTCATGCCGGCCTCGTGCGCGAGCGCCAGCAGCGGGCGGCACGCCTCGGCCGAATGGCCGACGAGGTCGGCCGGCGTCCAGCACGCGCCGCGGCAGAACACCGGCACGCCGTTGATCGTCAGGCTCAGGCCCTCGGCGAACGGCCGTTCCAGCGCGATCGTGCGGAAGCCGACGCGACCGAGCGCCAGCACATGGCCGTCGATCTCGGCCTCGACCGCGTGGAGCCGCGGCTCGCCGTGGGTGTGCGGCCACCACAAGGCGACCTCGGGAATCAGCACCTCGCCGGCGAAGCCGCCCGCCGCGTCGGCCTCGATCACCGCCTCTGCCCCGGCGCAGCGGAGCGTCAGCCGGGAGCCTCCGGCATCGGCGAGGGCGAGGCCGAGGCGCAGGCGGCCGGTACCGCCGTCGAGCGCGGCGCGCAGGTCGACCGACAGCACGTACGGACGACCGGGACCGATCGCGGTCCGGGTGACGGGCCGGTACGGGCCGACCGTGTCGATCGGCGGGCACCAGCCGGGCATGAAGCCGAGCAGGCTGGTGCGGACGTGGCGCAGCGCTCCGGGCGTCGCCAGGCGAGGGCGCCAGCGCCCGCGCCGGTTGGGCCGGGCGAGCTCGGCCTGCAGGGCGCGGAAGCACAGGGCGAGCTCGACCGTGCCCGTCCCCTCGACCGCGATGGCGTGGGCGAGGAACATCGAGCGCGTCTTAAGGCGGAGCACGCCGTCGACCCAGATCTCGGCGAGCGTCGCCAGCCCCTCGAAGCGGAGGGATTCGCGGCCCTGCAGGGTCAGCGCGGTGCGGTACCAGACGTCCGCCCCGTGGAGCGGCGTCGGCTCGGCCTCCGACCAGAGGCCGGCCGCACGGAGCGCGACGGCCGCGGTGCCGGGGACCTCCGCCGAAATCCAGCCCGGCAGGCTCGCCGCCTCGCCCGGCCCGGCGCAGGCACCGGGCGCCGTCACCACGAGGGACCACGGCCCTTCGATCGTGCGGGCCGGGATGCCGTCGACGGTGTGGAGGCGGGCCACGGCGCCGTCCCTCAGCGCAGGGCGCGGTCGAGGGCGGAGAAGACCGCGTCGTAGCTCGCGGCGGGGCGCTCGAGCGCGGCCGCCAGCGGCGCGGCGTTGCGCCGGCCGAAGGCGCGGGCGAGCTGGAACTGGAACGTCTTGGTCTCCTGTGCCAGCCGCGTCGCCGCCTCCGCCGCGGTGGCGAGATCGGCCAGCCCCGCGGCGTCGAGCCAGGCGAGGTGGCTGCCGAGAAGCTCGAAGTTGGCCCCGAGCTGGCGTGTGGTGTTGAAGGCGTAGCGGTGGAAGACCGAGAGCGGCTGCAGCACGAGGGCCTCGCCGGTCTGCTCCAGCGCCGCCTGGAAGGCGCGCACGGGGTTCGTCCGCGGGGCGCGGGTGCGATGCCCGCACAGCAGCGTGCGGGCCGCCGCCCGCAGCGCGCGAGGCGGCAGGGGCGGGGCGACCACCTTCACGAACTCGGCGTAGGGCGCCAGCAGGGCAGGGCCGAAGATGCCGTCGTAGTCGTCGGCGGCGAGCTGGAAGCGGCCGGCATTGTGCAGGTAGTCGAGGGTGCGCCGCCGCGGGTCGAGCCCGAGGATCGCGATCGTCGTCTTGGCGTGCTCGCGCCCGTAGGTGGTGCCGGCGGTGTCGGGCAGGTGGATCGCGTCGACCTCGACGAGCACCGGGCAGCCGCGGGCGACCTGGACGCTCGCGTGGCGCTCGAGCCCGTCGTAGACGGCGAGCTCCTCCAGGCGCAGGCCGTAGAGCGCCTCGATGTCGGCCATCGCCGGCTTGAAGAAGGTGAACTGGTCGCCCTCGAAATCCTGGCGCAGGGTGAAGCCGAGCATCCCCTCCGGTTCGAGCCCGCGGGCGTGCAGCAGCTCGATCCAGAGGTCGACGTAGCAGTTCGTCTCCGGCCAGGCGCGGGCCGGGGCGTGGAGCGGGTGGGGCGCCGGCTCGGGGA
>NZ_VRVH01000284.1:0-5743 GCF_008040095.1 Methylobacterium sp. WL6
CCGCTGCTCTCGGGCGCCGACTTCTGCTCGACCGCGTTGCGGTTCTCGGAGCCGGCGCCGGCGGGCGCGCCGGGCGGCTTCTCGGTCACCGGCTTGGCGCCCTCCGCCTTGGTGTCGGCGGGCTTGGCCGGGCTGTCCTTGCCCTCGGAGGCCTTGCCGGCCGCCGGCTTCTCGGAGGTCGGCTTGTCCGCCGGCTTGGCTTCGGCGGGCTTGGCGGCGGCGGGCTTGGCGTCGGCCGGCTTGTCGGCGGCCGGCTTGTCGGCGGGCTTGGCATCGGCGGGCTTGGCATCGGCCGCCTTCTCGACCGCCGGCAGCGGCTTGGGGCTGTCCGACAGGGTGTGGAGGTAGGCGATGACGTTGGCGCGCTCCTGAGGCGAGCTGATGCCGGCGAACGCCATCTTGGTGCCCTTCACGTAGGCCTTGGGGCTCGTGAGGAACTCGTCGAGGTCGGCGTAGGTCCAGGTGCCGCCCTTCTCCTTCATGCCGGCCGAGTAGTCGAAGCCCTCGTGGCTGCCCTTCTTGCGCTCGACCACCTCCCACAGGTCGGGGCCGACCTTGTTCGGGCCGCCCTTCTCGAAGCTGTGGCAGGCCTGGCACGCCTTGGTGCCGCCCTGGCCCTTCTCGACGTTGGCGGAGGCCAGCCGCACGGCGATCGGCTCGACCTTGGCGGCCTCGGGCGCCGCGGCGCTCTCCTCCTTGGCCTCGGGCAGGTCGTAGCCGGCCTTGCCCGCGGGCTTGGGATGGTAGATCAGCTCGGCGACGAAGCCCGATCCGGCCACCAACAGCAGGGCGCCGAGCACCGCACCGGCCACCTTGTTCAGCTCGAACGAGTCCATGCTTTCTTCAACTCCTGTCGCGCTGCGCGGCGGGCGAATCCGCGCCCGGCCTGCCGGCGCCGGACTTTGGAAGATTTCGAGGGTGCTTAGCCGCTCGAAGCCGACCTTGACAATGGCGGAATGGGTGACAGTCGGCACACGATTGGTCGCACGCCGCCGCCCGCCTCGACGCGCCCGGGCGGCGCGAGTGCCCGCGCCGCGCGCCCGAGGCCCGGCGCACGGCTTCGATGACAAGCCGGCGGGCGCCTGTTAAGCACCGGCCCGCGGCCCGGCCGCCGTCCCGCAGATCGCCCGTCGATGTCCGATCCCCTCGTCCTGATCCCCGCCCGCCTCGCGGCGACGCGGCTGCCGAACAAGCCCCTGGCGCTGATCGCCGGCGAGGCGATGATCGTGCATGTCTGGCGCCGCGCGGTCGAGGCCGGGATCGGGCCGGTGGTCGTCGCCACCGACACCGCCGAGATCGCCGCCGCGGTCGAGGCGGTGGGCGGCGTCGCGGTGATGACGCGGGCCGATCACCCGTCGGGCTCCGACCGCCTCGCCGAGGCCCTGGAGATCGTCGACCCGCAGGGCAACCACGACGTCGTCGTCAACGTGCAGGGCGACCTGCCGACGATCGATCCGCGGGCGATCGGGGCGGCGGTGGCGCTGCTCGCCGACCGCGCGGTCGACATCGCCACGCTGTGCGCGCCGATCGTCGACCCGGCGGAGGCCGAGAACCCGAACGTGGTCAAGCTCGTCGGCCACACGGTCGGGCCGGAGCGCCTGCGCGCGCTCTACTTCACCCGCGCCCGCGCCCCCTGGGGCGACGGGCCGCTGTTCCACCATATCGGCCTCTACGCCTATCGCCGCCGGGCGCTGGCGCGCTTCATGGCGCTGCCGCCGGGCGAGCTCGAGACCCGCGAGAAGCTGGAGCAGCTCCGCGCGCTGGAGGCCGGGATGCGCATCGACGCCGCGATCGTCGACGACCTGCCGCTCGGCGTCGACACCCCCGCCGACCTGGAGCGCGCCCGCGCGCTGCTCGGCGCCCGCCGCCTCAACTGACCGTTGCGATGACCGATCCGAAGACCATCAGCTACCAGGGCGAGCCCGGCGCCAACTCGCACATCATCTGCGCGGAGGCCTACCCGGACTGGACCGCCCTGCCCTGCCCCACCTTCGAGGACGCCTTCGCGGCGGTCACCGAGGGCCGTGCGCAGGCGGCGATGATCCCGATCGAGAACTCGATCGCCGGCCGCGTCGCCGACATCCACCACCTGATCCCGACCTCGGCCCTGCACATCGTCGCCGAGCACTTCCTGCCGATCCACTTCCAGCTCATGGTGCTGCCGGGCACGCGGATCGAGGACCTGCGCTCGGTCCACACCCACGTCCACGCGCTCGGCCAGTGCCGTCGCATCATCCGGCGGCTCGGCCTCAAGGCGGTGGTGGCCGGCGACACCGCGGGCGCCGCCCGCGAGGTGATGGAGGCGGGCGATCCTTCCCGCGCGGCGCTGGCGCCGGCTCTGGCGGCGGAGGTCTACGGCCTCGACATCCTCGCCCGCGACGTCGAGGACGAGGCCCACAACACGACGCGCTTCGTGGTGTTCCGCCCCGAGGCCCTGCCGGTGGCGGCGGGCGACCGCCCGATGGTGACGAGCTTCGTCTTCCGGGTGCGCAACATCCCGGCCGCGCTCTACAAGGCGCTCGGCGGCTTCGCGACCAACGGCGTCAACATGTCGAAGCTCGAGAGCTACATGGTCGACGGCGAGTTCACCGCGACGCAGTTCTACGCCGAGGTCGACGGCCATCCCGAGGAGCCGGGCCTCGCCCGCGCGCTGGCCGAGCTCGCCTACTTCTCGCGCGAGCTGCGGATCGTCGGGACCTACCCGGCCCACCCGTTCCGCGACGCGGCGCGGCCGGCGGCGGAGTAGCTCACTCCCGCCCGATCACCCGGTCGACCACCACGTCGGACCAGAAGCCCGGCCGGAAGCCGCGCTTGAGCGCCTCCGGGTCGTAGACGGTCTCGACCCAGGTCAGGAAGTCGAGCCCCTGCCCTGCGCCCTCCAGGGCGTAGCGGGCGAAGAACGCATCCAGGATCCCGGTCTTGGCGAAGCGGAAATGGCCGTAGCGGGCCGAGAGCTGGCGCGCGGCCTCCGCCACCGGGCGGTCCTCGTGCAGGATCAGGTAGAGGGCGGCGCCCAGGCCCGCCCGGTCGGCGCCCGACTTGCAGTGCATCACCGCCGGGTATTCGAGGCCGGCGAAGAAGTCGCGCGCGGCCAGGATCGTCTCGCGGGAGGGCGCCTCGCGCGAGCGCAGCACGAACTCGACGAGCTTGAGCCCCTGGCGCTCGCAGGCCTCGCGCTCCAGCGGCCAGGAGCCGTGCTCGCGCCCGCCGCGCAGCGAGACCACGGTGCGGACCCCCTCCGCCCGGAAGCGCGCCAGCTGGTGCGGGCCCGGCTGGGCCGAGCGCCACATCTTGCCCGTGCCGATCCGGTGGCGGTTGAGATAGGCCATCCGGAAGATGCCGTGATCGACGAACAGCATGTTCGCCCAGGCGCCGAGCCGTGCCGGCGCGCCGCTGATCGGCCGCGCGAAGCGCTCGATGCGGGCCATGCGCCGGGCGTAGCGGGTCTCGGGGCTGAGGAAGCGGTTGAACACGGGCTCTCGCGGTGGTGGCGAGGGGCAGGCTCTATCAGCGCGCCCCCGGGCCGGCAATTCGGCATCTCCCTTGCCTGTACCGGTCGCGAAGGGCGCTTGGCTGCCTTCTGTTCGCCCCGATCGGGGGCGAACCTGACGGCCTGCCGCGGGTTGCCCCCCGCCAACCGCACGATCGAACCGAAGGGTCCGGCCATGAGCACCCGCACCACGAGCATCCGCCGGGCCCGCAACGCGGATGTCGGCGCGCTGTCGGCGGTGTTCGATGCGGCCTGGCGCGAGGCCTATCGCGGGATCATCCCGGGCGTGGCGCTGGAGCGGCTGATCGCGCAGCGCGACGGCGCGTGGTGGCGCGCCGCGCTCAAGCGCGGCCGGCCGATCGCGGTGGTCGAGACCGCCGACACGGTGGTCGGCTACGCCGGCTACGGCCGCGCCCGCAGCCGGTCGCTCGGCGTCGAGGGCGAGGTCGACGAGCTCTATCTCCGGCCGGAATACCAGGGCGTCGGCCTCGGGCGGCGCCTGTTCCTGGCGGTCCGCAACGACCTCGCCGACCACGGCCTGGCGCGGATCGGCGCCTGGACGCTGGAGGACAACGCCCGCGCCGCCGACTTCTACGCCGGCCTCGGCGGGCGACCCGGCCCGCGCGCGCTCGACCGCTTGGCCGGCGTGCCGCTGCCGAAGGTCGGCTACCTGTTCGGCTGACGGTTCTTCCCGTTCGTCGCGGCGTGCGGCGCGGCGCGGATTTGCTTCGCGCGCCAAGGGCTTTATGAGACCCGCGCAACGGGGCGAGGCCCCGATCTTCCGGGATGCGCCAGCGCCATGATCATCGACAACATCTCGATCGGCAAGAACCCGCCGCACGACGTCAACGTCATCATCGAGGTGCCGCTCGGCGGCGAACCGATCAAGTACGAGATGGACAAGGAAGCCGGCGCGCTCGTCGTCGACCGCTTCCTCTACACCCCGATGTTCTACCCGGGGAACTACGGCTTCATCCCGCACACCCTGTCCGGCGACGGCGACCCCTGCGACGTGCTGGTGGCCAACACCCGCGCCGTGGCGCCCGGCGCGATCATGAGCGCCCGCGTGGTCGGCGTGATGGTGATGGAGGACGAGGGCGGCGAGGACGAGAAGATCATCGCCGTGCCCTCGCGCCACCTCACCAAGCGCTACGACCGGATCGAGAACTACACCGACCTGCCCGAGATCACGATCCAGCAGATCCAGCACTTCTTCGAGCACTACAAGGATCTCGAGCCCGGCAAGTGGGTCAAGTTCGTGCGCTGGGGCGACAAGGCCGAGGCCCACCGCCTGATCCACGAGGCGATCGACCGCGCCAAGAAGGCCAAGGCCTGAAGGGTTTCCCCGGGCCGATCGAGGCCCGCGCCCGGCTCCCTTCCCCGCGGACGGGGAGAGAGCCGGGCGCGTCGAAGAGATGACGTCAGAGCGCCTCGCCGCGCAGCAGGCGCGGCTGGGCGCCGCGCGCGGCGGCGGCCTCGCCGACGAAGAAGCGCTTGAGGCCGGGCATCCGGTCGACGAGGCCGAGGCCCAGGTCGCGGGCGATCCGCAGCGGCAGGGCGTCGTTCGAGAACAGCCGGTTGAGCCCGTCGGTCGCCGCCGCCATCGCCAGCGTGTCGAACCGGCGCGCCCGCTCGTAGGCGACGAGCACGTCCGCCGCGCCGGGATCGAGCCCGAGGCGCAGGGCGCCGGTGACCGCCTCGGCGAGGGCCGCCGCATCCGCCAGGCCGAGATTGAGGCCCTGGCCCGCGATCGGGTGGATGACGTGGGCGGCATCCCCCAGGAGCGCGAGGCGTTCGGCGCGGAAGCGCCGGGCGATGCCGAAGGCGAGCGGATGGGCGCTCGGGCCCTGCTCCAGGGCCAGCCGCCCGAGATCGGGCGTGAACCGGCGCTCGATCTCGGCCAGCACCGCGTCGGGCTCGCCCCCGAGCAGGGCGTCGACGTCGGCGGCCCGCTCGGTCCAGACGATCGAGGAGCGGTGCCCTTGCGGCCCGTCGGCCAGCGGCAGGATCGCGAACGGCCCGCTCGGGAGGAAGTGCTCGGTCGCCCGGCCCCCGTGCGGACGCGCGTGCCGGATCGTCGCGACGATGCCCGTCTGCGGGTACGACCAGCCGACCCAGCCGATCCCGGCCGCCTCGCGCAGGCGCGAGCGCGCCCCGTCGGCGGCCACCAGCAGCGCGGCCCGGAGGGTGCGGCCGTCGGAGAGGGTGGCGCGGATCGCGTCGCCGTCGGGCACCGCGCGGGCGATCCCGACC
>NZ_VRVH01000285.1:0-5736 GCF_008040095.1 Methylobacterium sp. WL6
GCGGGCCTCGGCCTGGTCGCCGGCGATCGCCACGGCCAGCGCCCGACGGCTGCGCTCCAGCGCGGCGCGGGTCTCGCGGATCTGCTGGTCGAGGATCAGCAGGGCGTTGCGGTCGTGGAGGTCTTCGGTGGCCCGGGCGACTTTCCCCCGGGCGAGGAGGTTGAGCAACTTGAGCATGGTGGGGCTCCCGCGTTATGAACATCGTTCACAACTGGAACCTCCCACGAACATGAACAGCGTTCAAGTGCGCGATTGCACGTCGTGCAAAATAGGGCCGCGAGGCGGCGCATGACCGGGCTGGCCGACGGCGGCAAGCCGACGAAGGCGGAGGCACGCCGGGAAGCGCTTCGCACCGCGCTGATTGCCGCGGCGGAGCGCCGGATCGCGGCGGACGGGCTCGGCGACCTGCGCGCCCGCGACCTCGCCGCGGATGCCGGCTGCGCGCTCGGCGCGATCTACACCGCGTTCCCGGATCTCGACGCGCTGATCCTCGCGGTGAACCTGCGCACGCTCGGCCTGTTCGAGGCGGCGCTCGGGCCGGAGGCCGACGGGTTCGACGCGGCGGGCGCGGCCGACGAGCTCGTCCGGCTGGGCCAGGCCTATCTCGCCTTCGCGCAAGGCCACGCCAGGCGCTGGCGCGCCCTGTTCCAGCACCAGCTCGCCGACGGGCGGCGCCCGCCGGACGGGTACGTCGCCGAGCAGGCCCGCCTGTTCCGCCGGATCGAGGCGCCGTTGCAGGCGCTGCGCCCGGACCTCCCGGCCCTCGAGCGTGTCCTGCTCGCCCGCAGCCTGTTCTCGGCGACGCACGGCATCGTCATGCTCGGCCTCGACGCGCGCCTGATGGTGCTGCCGGTCGCGGTGGTGCGGGACCAGCTCGATCTGCTGATCCGCGCCATGGCGTCGGGATTGGCGAACGCGGGCGGGGCGGCCGCCGCGTGACGCGCTCGGCCGCGCCGACGCTGCGAACCGACGCTCAGGGCGCCTCGGCCTTCGCGATGGCGCGGACCGCCCTCAGCGCGTCCGCCCGGCTCGCGTCGCTCGCAAGCCCGCTCCACAGGCCGAGAAGCTCCCGCAACCCGGCCAGATCGCTCGGCGTGGCGGCCTCGCCGAACAGCGACGCGACCGTGCCGCCGAGCGCTTCGGCGAGACGGCGAAGACTGTCGTTCCCCTCCCCGACATCGTCGCGACCGGGGGTCTTTCCGCGATCCGGGCCGGGCTCAACACACATCGACGGTCGCCTCTTAAATAGCCATGCGACCGCACGCGTCCTCGTATTCTGCATTCAGAACGCTTTTACGGCAATACGCAACCTCTGGTCGTAAGGCGGCGTTGTCGGCTTAAGTCTGAGTTGGCAGATGAGAACATCGCTTTGAAGACAGCATTATGCCGACAGACGATAGGTTCTCCGCCGGGGCCATGGTCGACGCTTGCCTGCGGCTCTACGAAATCGTCCGCGAGGTCGGAACACCCGAGATGGTCATGACGTGTCGTCTTCTGCTCTATCAAGCCGGATTGCAGATCGCGGACGAGGTCAAGGCCGAGAAGGACGGCGCAAGACGCGACGAACATTGACGGCGTGGGAAAGGCCGGGACCCGGTCCCCGCTCCGTTCCCGCGATGCGTCCGGCCCGACGGGCCTGTCTCGAGGCTCGATCGGTCTTGCCTCGGTCGGTCCTGCCTCAGTCGGTCTTGCCGTCGAGGCCGAGCCAGTGGCGGCCGTCGCGGGCCAGGAGGTCGTCGGCGGCCTTCGGGCCGGGGGTGCCGGCCGCGTAGTCCTCCACCGGGGCGGTCTTCCAGGCCTGCAGCAGCGGCTCGACCGCGGCCCAGCCGGCCTCGATGTTGTCGGCGCGCTGGAACAGCGTCGCGTCGCCGGTCATGCAATCGTAGAGCAGGGTCTCGTAGCCGACGTTGGGCTGGTTCTGGAAGAAGTCGGCGTACTTGAACCCCATCGTCACTCGGCCGATCTGCATCTGCGGCCCGGGCACCTTGACGTTCAGCTCGGTCCCGGCGCCGTGGTCGGGGTCGATGGTGATCCGCATCACGTTGGGGCTGAGCTCGGCCACCGGCGTGTCGGAGAACAGCTGAAACGGCGCCGGCTTGAACAGGATCGCGATCTCGGTGCGGCGCCCGGTCATGCGCTTGCCGGTGCGGACGTAGAACGGCACCCCGGCCCAGCGCCAGTTGTCGATCTCGAGCTTCAGGGCGACGTAGGTCTCGGTGGTCGAATCCTCGGCCACGTGCGGCTCTTCCCGGTAGCCGACGACCGGCTTCCCTTCGAGCGTGCCGGCCGTGTACTGGCCGCGCACGGCGTGGTCGGGCTGGATCGGCTTCACGGCCTGCGCGAGCTTGGCCTTCTCGCCGCGCACGTCCTCGGCCTTGAACGAGTTCGGCGGCTCCATCGCCACCATGCAGAGCAGCTGGAACATGTGGTTGGGCACCATGTCCCGTAGCGCGCCGGTGGGCTCGTAGAACCCGCCGCGCTCCTCGACGCCGACGGTCTCGCCGGCGGTGATCTGGATGCTGTCGACGTATTCGCGCCGCCAGACCGGCTCCAGCATGCCGTTGGCGAAGCGCAAAGCCATGATCGACTGCACCGTCTCCTTCCCCAGGAAGTGGTCGATCCGGTAGAACTGGCTCTCGTCGCCCTGCTTCAGGATCCGCGCGTTGAGCGCCTGCGCCGAGGCGAGGTCGGAGCCGAACGGCTTCTCGATCACCACCCGGCGGAAGGCGTCGTCCGCCTGCTTCAGCAGCCCGGCCTGGCCCAGCCCGTCGACCAGGGTGCCGAAGAAGCGCGGCGCCACCGCGAGGTAGAACACCACGTTGCCCGAGACCTTGCCCTTCAGGGCCTCGAAGGTCTTGGCATCCTCGAAGTCCCCCTTGAGGAAGTGGATGCGGTCGCGGATGAAGCCCCAGCTCTTCGGGTCGATCCGGTCGGCGTGGAACTCGGAGCCGGGGTCCTTGCTCAGGGTCTCCATCGAGGTGGTGAGCTCGGTGCGCAGGCCCTCGTCGCTGCCGTCGTTGTGGTCGACGCCGAGGATGGCGAAGCCGGGATCGAGCAGGCCGGCGCCGGCGAGGTTGTAGAGCGAGGGCATCAGCAGGCGCTTGGTCAGGTCGCCGGCGGCGCCGAAGATCACCAGCGTGCAGGGCGGCGCCGGCTTGGTGCCGCAGGCGGCCTCGTCCTTGAGGGGCGCGTCATGGCTCGATTCGGGCATCGGCGTCGTCCGGTTCTGCGACGCGATGGTGCGTCGCGGCATTCGATCGCACGTCAACCGGCGACCGCCACGGCCGTTCCCGGCGTGACGCGATCGTGTGGGGGCGGGAAGGGCCGGCTCCTCACCCCCGCCGGCGCAGCACCACGCCCGGCAGCGGGCAGGCGGCGGGGGCGACGGTGAGCACCGCCGCGCCCGGGCACAGGGCGCGGCAGCCCTGCGCCGCCTCGATCTGGTCGCGGCCGCAGGCCGTCGCGGTGCAGAACCGCCCGAGATCCTCGCAGGTCGCGCGGAAGCGGCCGGTGCCCGGCCGCTCGCGCAGGTCGGCGGCGGCGGCCGGGGCCGCGAGGGCGAGGAGCACCGGAAGAACGAGCCTGATCACGGGTCCACCCCATCGCCTCGCGCGGCCGCGCGAGGCGCCGACGTAGCATGGCGGCGCCTCGCGCCCTATGGCATGCACGCGACAGGCGACAAGAGGACCTCGGCGGACACCGTGCTCGACATCCAAGGCCTCTCCAAGACCTATGCCGACGGCACGCAGGCGCTCGCGGGCATCGACCTGTCGGTGGCGGCCGGCGAGATCGTCGCGCTGATCGGCGGCTCGGGCTGCGGCAAGACCACCCTGCTCCGGCTGATCGCCGGCCTGGACCGCGGCAGCGCCGGCACGATCACGCTCGACGGCGAGGCCATCGCCGCACCGCATCCCGGCGTGGGCCTGGTGTTCCAGGAGCCGCGCCTGCTGCCCTGGCTCACGGTGGCCGACAATGTCGGCTTCGGCCTCGACGGCGTCCGCAGGCCCGAGCGCCGCGCCCGCGTCGCCCACGCGCTCGAGCGGGTCGGGCTGTCCGAGCACGCCGCGCGCTGGCCGCGCGACCTGTCGGGCGGGCAGCAGCAGCGGGTCTCGATCGCCCGCGCCTTCGTGGCGCGCCCGCGGGTGCTGCTCCTCGACGAGCCGTTCTCGGCGCTCGACGCCTTCACTCGCAAGGACCTGCACGGGCACCTGCTCGCGCTCTGGGCCGAGACCCGCCCGACGATCCTCATCGTCACCCACGACGTCGGCGAGGCGGTGGCGCTCGCCGACCGCGCCGTGGTGATGCGGCCGAAGCCCGGCCGCCTCGACGAGACGGTGCGGCTCGGCATCGCCCGCCCGCGCGATCCCGCCTCGCCGCAGAGCGAGGCCTCGACCCGCGCGATCCTGGCGGCCCTGGACCGCTCGCTGCGCCCGGCCGAGGCCCAGGCCGCCGCGGCGCCCGCCGGGAACTGGTGGTAGCGGGCGGCGCCGGTTGAGCCGCGGTGCGGTTCCCGCTAACGGCGACCGATCAAGACCCACGATGGAGGAGACGACAATGGACGCCACCACGCTTCGCGCGCTTCAGGCCCCGCTGAAGGACCAGTACCGCAACACCCCCGACGACGCGGTGATCACCCTGCGAGCCAAGGGCTCGCTCGACGACACCGCGATCGCCTGCAAGGTCGAGACCGGCCGCGCGCTGGCGGTGGCCGGCCTGCACCCGGCGACCGGCGGCTCGGGCGCCGAGCTGTGCTCGGGCGACATGCTGCTCGAGGCGCTGGTCGCCTGCGCCGGCGTGACGCTGAAGGCGGTGGCCACCGCCCTCGAGATCCCGCTGCGCGCCGGCACGGTGAGCGCGGAGGGCGACCTCGACTTCCGCGGGACGCTCGGCGTCGACAAGGCGGCGCCGGTGGGCTTCCGCGCGATCCGGCTCGCCTTCGCCCTCGACACCGATGCGCCCCAGGACAAGCTCGACCAGCTGCTCAAGCTGACCGAGCGCTACTGCGTCGTGTTCCAGACCCTGAACCACAAGCCGGAGCTCGCCGTCACCGCCGCCCGCAGCTGAAGGGAGCGCCCACGAAAAAGGGCGGCGGAGCCGAGGCTCCGCCGCCCGTTCGTCCGATCCTGCGATCGGAGCGCGGCTTACCGGGCCAGGCTGCCGGTCCGCGACAGGGCGCGGCCGGTGCGCACCGGGGCCTCGTCGCCGAGGCGCGGGCCGATCGAGCCGGTGGTCAGGGCATCGCCCTCGCGGGCGGAGTCGACCCAGGCCGGCATGCCGAAGAAGCTGCGCGAGTCGGTGCGGTCGACGCGGGGGGCGTCGAAGCCCTGCGAACCGAAGCCCTGGGCGAAGGCGGAGGCCGGGGCGGCGAGCGCGAGGACGAAGGCGAGGGAGGCGAGACGCTTGGTCATGGTCGGTTCCTTGTCGTGATGGACGACCCGGTCTCGCGTCGCTGCGCGCACCCCGTGGCCGTCACTGCCATGACCAGGAGATGGTGCGCTGCGGAACGGTTTCACGTGCGCTTTCGCACGTGCGAGAAAGTAAAATTATAGTTCTATTTCAATGAGATCGTAGAACTATTCCACCGCGCGCGCCGCCAGGGATATCTCCCGGTGCCGTTGCTCGACAGTCCATTCGAAGCCCCGCGCGCTCCCTCCCCCGCACCCAAGTCGGGCCTGCCCGACTTGGGCACACGGGGGGCGGATCTCGGGCAAGCCCAAGATCCGTCGGGGGGAGGGA
>NZ_VRVH01000286.1:0-5721 GCF_008040095.1 Methylobacterium sp. WL6
GCCAGCGCAATGCCCGCCCACCCCCCCCCCACGCCGAACAACCGCCCAAACGACCCGTCCGAACACCGGACATGCGAAAGCGGCCCCCTCTCGGAGGCCGCCCGCCCGTCGTCCGCGTCGATCAGATCAGATCACGGGCGCCGAGAACAGCGCGCCGTACATCGCCGCATGGCCGACGTAGTAGAGCGTGAGGAAGCCGGTGAGCGCCACCGCGTAGTAGGCCGGGGCCAGCGCCACGTCGCGGCGGCGGACGGCGCTGCGGGCGTCGTCGGCGGCGATGCCGATCAGCACCACGATGATCCCGGAATGGCCGATCGCATCGACCTTGCCGAACTCGAACACGGCGGAGACGAAGATCGCGGCCAGGATGATCGCGGCGGTGCGGCGCACCAGGGGCGTCCAGATCAGGGCGAAGGCCAGGGTGAACTCGACGACGCCGGCAGCCTTCATGAACAGCTCGGGCGAGGCGCCGAAGGTCATCTCGGGCTTGGCGGCCAGGAGCGGCGCGGTCCATTCCGGGTAGGCCCACTTCTCGACCGAGGCCCACATCAGGGTGACGGCGGCGGCGGCGCGGACCACGTCGATGGGGCGGATGCCGTAGAGGGTGCGGTCGAGGCCGGTGAGGATCAGGTAGGCGGCGACGCCGAGGAAGACCGGGTAGTCGGCTAGATGGAACGCGCCGTAGCTCCAGGTCGCGTAGCCGAACAGCACAACGATGCCGGCGCCGGCCAGCGGCAGGGTGCGGTGCCAGATCAGGCAGGCCGCAAGCGCGAGCTGGAACCACGGGATCCAGGCCGCGTCGGTCTTGAGCTCGGGGGTGAGGATGATGCCGCCGAGCGTCCAGAGCGAGACGAAGAAGAAGCCCAGCGTCGCCCGCACCAGCAATTCGGTGTCGGTGCGCAGCCGCGCGGTGACCCGGTCCAGGGCGTTGAGCAGGGCGGTGCCGAGCGGGGTGCCCTCGGCGAGGCACCCGAACATCAGGCACAGGACCGACAGGCCGACGAGCCACTCGAAGTCGAGGCAGAGCACCTGCTCGAGGCCGCGGGGCTGGCCGGCGACGTCGTAGGCGCAGAACCATTTTACATGGGCGCTGGCCTCGCTGCTGGCGAGCAGGGTCGCGGGAAGGGCTAGGGCGCCGGCAAGAAACGGAGAAGAGCAACGCCACTCAAAGGTCCGCATCGAAGCCTCGTCACAACGGGTCAGAACAGTGCTTACCGATGCATTTAGAACTAAGCCGCCGGATTTTGCCAAGGGTTTGTTAACGTCCGTGTCGAAAAGGTTAACGCTGTGGGTGCCGGGTAGAATCGGCTGAAAGCGAATCCCGTCTAGGGCGCCGTGCCGGGCAACGCGCCATTCAGCATGGACGCGGATTCCCAGCTCTTCGGACGGCCGCGCAAGACTTCGCTCAGTGTTGGCCGGCGATCCTGGCGCGGCCGGAACCCGACATCGCCGGCCGGACCAAGCGTGGGGGGATTGCGGATGATCGGCTTGGCAAGTCTCGCGAGCCTCGGTGCCGGGATCGGGCTGGCCGGCTTCGCGCCGCGTGCGGGCCTGCGCGCCGCCACCTTCGAATCCTGCGGCGGCGTGCTTCTGGTGACCGGCCTCGCCCTGCTCGGCGCTGGGCTGCCGCTGTTCCGCTAGGGCATTCCCGAGCCAGGTGGATCGAGGGGCGCGCGACGACGCTGCCGGCGACGGCGCCGCGGACGCATCCGGGGCCGCGCCCGCCGTCCGGCCCGGTTACGGCTTCGGCGCGTCGCCGGTCAGGTCCGCGAGGGCGCGGTCGTTCCCGGCCGGCGCGGTGAGCGTCTGCAGGAAGGCCAGCAGGTCGGCCTTCTCCGCGCCCGTGAGGTTCAGCGGGCGGATCTCCGGCGAGCGGCTCGGGCGTGCGATGCCGCCGCGGTCGTAGAGATCGATCACCGCCTCCAGTGTCGCGATCGATCCGTCGTGCATGTAGGCGCCGCGGCCGGCGACCTCGCGCAGGCCGGGGGTCTTGAAGGCGTAGCGCAGGGCCTCCGAGCTCGGCACGAAGCGCCCGCGTCCGAGATCCGCGCCGGTCGCCGTGCCGATGTCGTGGAACGAGCCGTCGGTGAAGGCCCAGCCGCCATGGCAGGCGGCGCAGTTCCCGCGGCCGTTGAACAGGTCGAAGCCGCGCTTGGCGGCGACCGGGATCGCCGTCTCGTCGCCCGCGATCCAGCGGTCGAACGGGCTCACGCCGGACACGATCAGGCGCTGGAAGGTGGCGAGCGCCGCCTCGATCCGGTCCTTGGTGACGCCGGGATCGGCGAAGGCCTCGGCGAAGGCGGCGGCATAGGCGGCATCCGCCGACAGGCGCGCCACCGCGTCGTCGGCGGGCAGGCCCATGTTGCCGGGCGCGCTGATCGGGACGAAGGCGACGCTCTCGAGGTCGCGGAACTTGCCGTCCCAGCCGAGGCGGCCCTCCTGCCAAGCGATGTTGAGCAGGCTCGGCGTCCGCAGGTCCATGTCGGAATCGTTGCGGGCCGGCGCGCGCTTGCGCCCGTCCGCCCAGGCGAGGTCGGGCAGGTGGCAGGTCACGCAGGCCCGGTCGCGGTCGGCCGACAGGATCGGATCGAAGAACAGCTTCCGGCCGAGTTCCGCCTTGGCCTGGGCGTAGGGATTGGTCTCCGGGAACGGGATCGCGGAAGGCGGGGCATAGGCCTCGCGCCAGGCGGCCCGCTGCGCCGCCGGTCCGCTCGTGGCCGGACCGCAAACCGCACCGAGCATCACAATTGCGGCGATACCGCCGCCGAGCTTCCATCGCATCGCAGAGCTCCCAAGGGGAGGGTCTACGATGCGATGTCTTGCAGATCCGTAAAGCCTTCGTTTCGATTATGGTCCTGCCCGAGAATTATATTCCCGAAACCTCAACGATAACTTGAACCTCAGCGAACATGCGGCGACGTCATGCCCCCGCCCCGATCCGGGGCGGCGATCAGCGGGCGTCGAGGGCGGCGCGGGTGCGGGCGTCGGTGCCGACGTCGCCGGCGTCGTCCATGCCGAGGCTCTCGATCAGCCGCCCGCGCGCGCGGCTGACCCGGCTCTTGATCGTGCCGACGGCGACCCCGCAGATCTCGGCCGCCTCCTCGTAGGTGAAGCTCTGCGCGCCGACGAGGACCAGCGCCTCGCGCTGGGCCAGCGGCAGCAGGTTCAGCGCGCTCTGGAACGCGCGCATCTCCACGCGGACCTCCTGCTCGGGCAGGCTGGTCAGCCGCCCGGCATGGCCGCCGTCGGCATCCTCGATCTCGCGCTTGCGCTTGCGCTGCTCGGAATAGAACAGGTTGCGCAGGATCGTGAACAGCCACGCCGTGAGGTTGGTGCCGCGGCGGAAACTCTCGGCCTTGGTCCAGGCCCGCATCAGCGTGTCCTGCACGAGGTCGTCGGTGCGGTCGAAATCGTAGGTCAGCGAGAAGGCGAAGGCGCGCAGCGCCGGGATCGCGCCGAGCAGGAGGTCGCGCATCTCGGCGTCGGCGCCGGCGGGCGTTCCGACGGGGGCACAGGCCTGGATCATCGCGCGGACTCCTTTTCCGACCGGGCGGCGAATTCCGCGACGAGCGCCTCGAACCGCTCGGGGATCGGCTGGGCGAGCAGGCCCGCATAGAGCACCCGCAGGCTGCGCCCGATCCGGCGCCGCGTCTCCGGATCGAGCCGCCGGTCGCCGCCGCGCGGCCGCCGCTCGGGCGTCGGCACGGCATCGCCGGCCACGCGCCCGATCGCGTCGTCGGCACCGCGTTCGTCGGGGATGTCGTGCATCGTCGGCCGTCCTGGCAAAGCGGGGCGACGCCTCGCGACCCGACCGCCTGCGAACGACCGGGCGCGGCCCTCAGGCCTCCGGTGCGCCGCGGACGCCAGGTCCGTCGCCGTGGCTACGGGTGCTAGGGCCGGGCGGTTTAATCAA
Organism: Methylobacterium sp. WL6; assembly: GCF_008040095.1. Taxonomy (NCBI): domain Bacteria; kingdom Pseudomonadati; phylum Pseudomonadota; class Alphaproteobacteria; order Hyphomicrobiales; family Methylobacteriaceae; genus Methylobacterium; species Methylobacterium sp. WL6. The sequence continues at coordinate 3,914 of NZ_VRVH01000286.1, forward strand.
GTCTGAAAAAGACATTCACCTAGAATTCATCACCATAGGTCGCGACATCATCTTATGGCCAAGCTGGCGACTTTGTCAATTTGTATGTTTTTCGCAACCTTGATACATCTGGTTACATTCCAATGTTCGAAACCTGACGGTCTGGACTTCGGGCGGCGGCAGCCGGCGGCGCGCCGCGGCGTCCCGGCCGAGGGCGCGGATGCATCGTCGAAGCTCAGCGCGGCCCCTCTCCCGCTGGGGAGAGGGGGACCGCGTCCTCTTCGGCTCGCGAGAACGATGGGCGCCGTCCGTCAGAGCGCGATCGGAACGCTGACGGAGCCGTAGGCGGTGACGACGAGGCCGCAGACGAAGGCGCCGATCATCGCGTCGTCGAACAGCGTCATGGTCTCGATCCCGGTCCGCTTCCCGCTCAGCAACGGCTGCCGCCGCTGGTCTGGCCGTACTGCATCACCGGCCGGGTCTGCCGGTTGGCGTCGCCCTCGCTCGCCGAGCTCGGCACGCACCCGCCGGTGCGCGGCGTGCCGTCGACGCCGATCCCGACCGAACCCGTGGCCAGGTCGTCAGAGGGGGACGGCGGCGCGAAGCGGTCGACGGGGGCCTCGTAGCTGAACGCGCGCGCGGACGAGACGGGGGCGGAAACGCCGATGACGAGAGCGGCCGCGACGGCAACGAAACGCAACGTCATGACGATAGAAGACGCCTTCCAGCAATACAGGCCGCCGGTTCGGCACGGTCTGATCTTGCGTGAAGCTCATATGGATCGCCCCTGACCCTCACGACGTGATGGGCCCCACGCGGCACGGCGGATGAAACGCTAAGCCGGATCGGGACGATCGCGTCACGACGATCCGGCGGGTGGCTTCGGGAGGGCGGATCCGGGCTTCGCGGGCTTGCCGGATCCGGCCTCCCTTCGATCGCGCGAGAACCGTGTCAGGGCTTGAAGTAGGGCCGTGCGACGACCGGCGACCCATCGCCGGGCCGGACGCGCGCGGCGTGCACGACGCGGCGGGCGCTCCGGGCGGGCCGCACCGCGCGCGGTGCCGCGAACCGCTCGTCGCGCATCTCGCCGAGGTAGTCCGAGCCGCCCGCCCCGAAGACGCCGCCCTGCACCACGCCGGCCGAGGGCGGGCGGCCCATGAAGAATTCCTCGGCCCCGCCGGCGAGCGCCGGCGCTGCGGCGAGGAGAAGGGCGACGGCGGAGAGGAAGGAGCGCATGCACGCAGCTTAGGGCCGCGCGCCTCCACGCCGCGTTAACGATGTCGCGAGAGCGGACGGACCGGCATCGCGCGGGGCGGCGGCGATCACGCGGCGGGGCTCAGGTCGCAGATGCGGACCTGCGCGCGCTCGGCCCCGCGCCAGCGGTCGCAGGCGAGCGTGCCGGCGACGTGGAACTCCGAGCCGATGCCCGCCAGGATCGCCTGCCCGAGCGGCGATTGCGCGCTGCGGAAGCTGATCGCGCCGACCGCCTGCCCGTCGCGGCTGCGCAGGCGCGCACGGACATGGCCGTGGCCGACGAGGCCGGCATCGACGATGCGGTGGCGCGGCAGGGCGAAGACCGGCTCCGGCGCCCCCTGCCCGAACGGGCCGGCGCGCTGGATCAGGCGGACGGTCTCGGCGGTGGCGCCGCCGGCGCTGACCGTGCCGTCGACGAGCAGCGCCTCGACCGCGCGCGCCTGCGCCACCGCGTCCGCCAGGTCCGCGGCGAGGAAGGCGGCAAAGCGCGTCAGGTCGGGGCCGGCGAGAGTCACGCCCGCGGCCATGGCGTGGCCGCCGCCCTTCGTCGCGAGACCCGCCGCGACGGCGGCGCG
>NZ_VRVH01000287.1:0-5675 GCF_008040095.1 Methylobacterium sp. WL6
GCGGCATGCTGCTCGGCAGCGCCCTCTCGAACGCCTTCGCCGGCGGCCATTCGAGCCTCGGCAGCGCGGCGGCGGCCGGCCTCGGCGGCGGCACGACGGTCGAGAACAACTACTTCGGCTCGGACGCCGGCGGCACCCAGGATTTCGGTGCGCCGCTCGGCGGCGGGAGCGACACCGCCTTCGACGGCGGCAACGACGACTTCGCCGGCGATCTGGGTGGTGGCGACGACAGCGACTGGGCCTGATCGCGCGGCCCGATCCGGGCGCGGCCCGCTCGGATCGGGCCGGATGACATGCGTCCGACGACGTCGAAGGCTCGGGTCGCTCCTCTCGGCGATCTGAGCCTTCTTGCGTTCGATCCCGCGGTCACATCACCTCGACCCGCGTCCCCACCGGCACGCGTTCGTAGAGGTCGACCACGTCGTCGTTCATCATCCGGATGCAGCCGGACGACACGTTCTGGCCGATCGTGTGCGGCTCGTTGGTGCCGTGGATGCGATAGAGCGACGAGCCGAGATAGAGTGCCCGCGCACCGAGCGGATTGCCGGGGCCGCCTTCCATGTGGCGCGGCAGGTCCGGCCGGCGCGCCAGCATCTCCGGCGGCGGCGTCCAGCCCGGCCACTCGGCCTTGCGGCTGACGGTCTTGAGGCCCGACCAGGCGAAGCCCGGCCGCCCGACGCCGATGCCGTAGCGCATCGCCCGGCCGCCGGGTTGGACGAGGTAGAGATACTTCGACGGCGTATCGATCACGATCGTGCCCGGGCGCTGGGGACCGGAGAACGCGACCTCCTGCCGGGCGTAGCGCGGATCCGGCGCGCGGGCGATGCGGTCGCTCTCCGCAGGTGGGTCGGCCTGGGCGGGCAGGCCCTGAGGCAGCGCCGCGTAGGCTCGCGATGCGCCGCCATAGGGTTCGATTGGATCGCCGGATTGTGCCGACGCGCCTGCGTAACCCGGCCGGGCCACCGCAACGGGGCGGGCACCGCCGCGCGGGGCGACGCCGCCGGTGACAAGGTATTCGATCAGGCCGCCGCCGTATCCGTCGGGCTCGGCATAGCGCGCCTGCGCCTGGACCGCCCCCGACCAGACGGATGCGGCAAGCGCCGCCCCCACGCACCAACTCGTCCGCATCGCCGCACTCCCGCACCACGGCCGGGCTCGATGCCGGCCGTCATGGTTGAGAGGGTCGGACCGGGACGCGCGACATTCGATGAAGGAACGTGGTGAATCGGTCGCGGACGGGCTTCGCTGCCCCGGTCGTCACGAAGCAACGTGAATCGACTGTAAATCCGACCGAATGCTTTCGATCTTCAGCAAACTGCAACCGTTCCCGGTCCTAGATCGGATCCGGGTTTCCAAGACGGCCGGTTCGAACCGATGACTCACAAGCGCTACCGCATCGAGGACAGCCTCGGCCTCCCGCCCGCGGCGGGGACGACGATGTCCAGTGCCGGGCCCGTGGAGGGCGGGGCGCGCCTCGACGAGATCCTCTCGGCGATCCAGGACCTGCGCCGCATCACCCAGTCGAGCGCCGGCGAGACCATCGAGGCGTGCCGCCGCGAGCTGTCCGAAGCCTTGGCGATGCGCTCCGAGCTCGACGTGATGAAGGCGGCGATCACCAACACCCGCGACGAGATCGCGGCTCTGTATCACTCCGAGTCCAACGGCAAGGGCATGCGCCGCGCCGCCGACGAGCTGGGCGCCGTGGTCGGGTCGACCGAGCGCGCGACGTCGACGCTGCTCACCGCGCTGGAGGAGATCGAGGCGAGCGCCAACATCCTGCGAGCCGGCAACCTCGGCAAGGGCGGCCAGGACAAGGTCGACGTCATCCTCGACCGCGTCATCGTCGCCTACGAGGCCTGCAATTTCCAGGACCTGACCGGCCAGCGCATCAGCAAGATAGTCAACGTCCTGAGCTTCGTCGAATCCCACCTCGACCGCATGATCGCCGCCTGGAGCGGCCTCGACGGGTTCCGCGACGTGTTCTCCGCCGGCCCAGCCGCGGTCGTCGATCCGGACGACGAGCGCTCGCTCCTGAACGGCCCGAAGCTCGACGAGGATCCGGGCCACGTCGACCAGTCCGACATCGACGCGCTGTTCGGCTGAGGGCCGAGGTCCGCCGGCACGCCTTTGCGCATCGCGCCCCTTCCCTCGCCAGTTTCGCGGGCTTAGATCACGGCGATGAGCCGGAGAGTCCCGTCAGGTCGCGCCACCGAGGATCTGCCCCAGGAGGCCTTCGACGACGAGGCTTTCGACGAGGAGCGGGACGAGGCCGAGCCGGCGCAGGCCGACGAGGCGCCCGAGATCGACTTCGATTTCGAGCCCGGCGCCGTCGAGGCCGGCACGGAGGTGATCCGCCGGTTCTGGACGACGCTGCCCTCCGGGCCCGGCGTCTACCGGATGTTCGATGCCAAGGGCGACGTGCTCTACGTCGGCAAGGCGAAGAACCTGAAGGCCCGGGTCGGCTCCTACGCCCGCGGGCAGGCGCATTCCAACCGCATCGCGCGGATGATCTCGCAGACGGCGGCGATGGAGTTCGTCACCACCGCCACCGAGACCGAGGCGCTGCTGCTCGAGGCGAACCTGATCAAGCAGCTGAAGCCGCGCTTCAACGTGCTGATGCGGGACGACAAGTCGTTCCCTTACATCCTCGTCACCGCCGACGGCCCGGCACCGCAGATCGTCAAGCATCGCGGCGCCCGCCGCCGCAAGGGCAGCTATTACGGCCCCTTCGCCAGCGTCTGGGCGGTGAACCGCACCGTGAACGCCCTGCAGCGCGCCTTCCTGCTGCGCACCTGCACCGACAGCTACTACGAGAACCGCACCCGGCCCTGCCTGCTGTTCCAGATCAAGCGCTGCTCCGGCCCCTGCACCGGCGAGATCGCGCTGGAGGATTATGCCGGCATGGCCGACTCGGCCAAGAACTTCCTCGCCGGGAAGTCCAATGCGGTGAAGGACCGGATGCGCACCGAGATGCAGGCGGCCTCCGACGCGATGGAGTTCGAGCGTGCGGCCCGCTTCCGCGACCGGATCAGCGCGCTCTCGGCGATCCAGGGCGTGCAGGGCGTCAACACGCAAGGGGTCGAGGAGGCCGACGTGTTCGCCCTGGACGAGCAGGCCGGGCAGTTCTGCATCGAGGTGTTCTTCTTCCGCAACTTCCAGAACTGGGGCAACCGCGCCTACTTCCCCAAGGCCGACCGATCGATGACCCCGGACGAGGTGCTGGGCTCGTTCATCGGCCAGTTCTACGACACGATGCCGGCGCCCCGGCTGGTGCTGACGAGCCACGCGGTCGAGGATGCGGAGCTGGTCGCCGCCGCGCTCTCCAGCCAGGTCGCCTACCGGGTCGAGCTGCACCAGCCCCAGCGCGGCGAGCGCAAGGCGCTCGTCGACTACGCCCAGCGCAACGCCAAGGAGGCGCTCGGCCGCCGGCTCGCCGACACCGCGTCGCAGGGCAAGCTGCTGGTGGCGCTGGGCCAGGCCTTCGCCCTCGAGAAGACGCCGCGGCGGATCGAGGTCTATGACAACTCCCACATCATGGGCACCAACGCGGTCGGCGGCATGGTCGTCGCCGGCCCGTCCGGCTTCATGAAGACGCACTACCGCACCTTCAACATCAAGTCGGAGGAACTGACGCCCGGCGACGATTACGGGATGATGCGCGAGGTGCTGCAGCGCCGCTTCAAGCGCCTGGTGAAGGAGGCGCCGCGCACCGTCGCCGAAGCCGCCTTCGCCGCGACCGAGGGCGGTCCGGCGGAGCCGGTGGCCGAGGCGCCCGAGGATGCCGACGCGTTCCCCGCCTGGCCCGACCTCGTGCTCATCGACGGCGGCAAGGGCCAGCTCGACGCCGCGCGCAAGGCGCTGGAGGAGATCGGCGTCGCCGACGTGGCGCTGGTCGGCATCGCCAAGGGGCGCGACCGGGATGCCGGCCGCGAGACCTTCTTCATCCCCGGCCGGCCGGCGTTCAAGCTGCCGCCGCGCGATCCCACGCTCTACTTCGTGCAGCGCCTGCGCGACGAGGCGCACCGCTTCGCCATCGGCACCCACCGGGCCAAGCGCAAGCGCGAGCTGGTGCGCAACCCGCTCGACGAGATCGCCGGCATCGGCCCGAGCCGCAAGCGCGCGCTCCTGCACCAGTTCGGCACCGTGAAGGCGATCGAGCGGGCGGCCTACGAGGACCTCGCCAAGACGCCCGGCGTGAACGCCGCCACCGCGCGCGCCGTCTACGACTTCTTCCATGCGGGCGGCTGACGCATGAGCGACGGCATCGGCGACGCATCGGAACGGTTGACGCTCAGGCAGGCGCATGATTTCACCGGCCCGATGAACGCCGTCCTCCCCCGACGCCGGTCGCAGGCCTGGACGCTCGCGAACTGCCTGACCTACGGCCGCCTCGTCGCCGTCCCGGTGATGGTCGCGCTGCTGTTCTGGCCCGACGCGATCACCATGCGCTTCACGGCGCTGGCGGTGTTCGTGCTCGCCGCGATCACCGACTACCTCGACGGCTACGTCGCCCGCACCTACGCACAGAGCTCGGCGCTCGGCCGGATGCTCGATCCGATCGCCGACAAGCTGCTGGTCGCCGCCTGCCTGCTGATGCTGGTGGCCGACCGCACCATCGTCGGCGCCTCCGTCTGGGCGGCGATCGTGATCCTGTGCCGCGAGGTGCTGGTCTCGGGCCTGCGCGAGTACCTCGCCGAGCTGAAGGTCGGCGTGCCCGTGAGCAAGGTCGCCAAGTGGAAGACCACGGTGCAGCTCGTGGCGCTGGGCTTCCTCGTCGCGGGGCCGGCCGGCGAGACGATCCTGCCCGGCACCGAGCGGATCGGCCTCGTCCTGCTCTGGCTCGCCGCCGCCCTGACGCTGTGGACCGGCTGGGACTACATGCGCGCCGGCATCAAGCACGTGATCGACGATCCGCGATAGGGTGATCCCGCCAGGCTTCCTCGCCCGCTGCGGCAGAGGGAGAAGCGACCTCGTGCATCGGGTGCGACCCGAGGAAACCGAACCATGAAGCTCGTCTATTTCGCCTGGGTGCGCGAGCGCGTCGGACGCCCAGAGGAGACCGTGACGCCGCCGGCGGAGGTCGCGACGGTGGGCGACCTGATCGGCTGGCTCAAGGGGCGGGGCGAGGAGTACGCCCACGCCTTCGAGCAGGACGGCGTGGTCCGCGCCGCGATCGACAAGGTCCACGCCAAGCCCGACGCACCGATCGCGGGCGCGCGGGAGATCGCGTTCTTCCCACCGATGACCGGCGGCTAGGACCGACGCAGGGCGAGCGCCACCACCGCCCCGGTCATCGTCACTGCGCGCGGGCGCGGTCGACCACCGCGCGGGCGGCGGCGAAGGCCTCGTCGGCGTCGAGATGGGTGGTGTCGAGCCGTACCGCGTCGTCGGCCGCCCTGAGCGGCGCCGTGCTCCGCGCCGCGTCCCGGGCGTCCCGCGCCTCGATGTCGGCGAGGATGGCGGCCAGCGTCGTCGTCTCGCCGCGGCTCTCGAGCTCGCGGTGGCGGCGGCGGGCGCGTTCGGCGGCGTCGGCGGTGATGAACAGCTTCACGCGCGCGTCCGGGCACACCACCGTGCCGATGTCGCGCCCGTCGAGCACCGCGCCGGCGCTGGTGCCGGCGAAGCGCTGCTGCCACGCGAGCAGGGCCGCGCGCACCGCCGGCACCGCCGAGATG
>NZ_VRVH01000288.1:0-5672 GCF_008040095.1 Methylobacterium sp. WL6
CCGGCCCGTGCTCGCGCGGACGGGCGACGTGGGCGGTCGCCAGCCCGTGCTGCGCGGCCGCCGCGAGATCGCTCGAATGCGCCGCGACCATCAGGGTCTCGGAGGCCGCGAAGCCGAAAGCCGCGACGGCGTCGCGATAAAGGGTCGGCTTCGGCTTGTAGTCGCGGGAATAGCCTGCGCCGAGGATCGCATCGAACCCCAGCCCGTTGCGCCGCGCCAGGTCGACCATCAGCCGGACAGGCCCGTTCGAGACCGGCGCGAGCAGGTGGCCGATCCGCAGGCGCGCCAGCGCCTCCGGCACCTCCGGCCAGGCGTCGAGCCGGTGCCAGGCCTGGACGAGCTCGGCCCGGACGGCCTCGGGAACCCCGGCGATGCCGAAGGCGGCGAGCACCTCCGGCAGCGACTCGCCCTGCAGCGCGTCGAGGTCGACGTAGGCGCGGGCGCCCGACCGCACCGTCTCCATCGACGGCCCGTAGCGCGCCCGCCACGCATCGGCGAAGGCGCCGCCGTCGAGCGCCGCCGCGTAGGGCGCGAGCAGCCGCTCCGCCTCCCGCGCCACGCCCGAGCGCCAATCCACGAGCGTGCCGAAGACGTCGAAGACCAGCGCCCGGATCGCCATCACACGCTCCGCAGCCGGGTGCGGCGGACGAAGCCGACGATGTCCTTGACCGCGTCGAGGGTCGGCGCGGCGATCGCCTCGGCGCGCTCGGCGCCGTCGGCCAGCACCGCGTCGATGTGGGCGGTGTCGGCGGTCAGGCGCTTCATCTCGGTGGCGATCGGCGCCAGCGTCTCGACGGCGAGCTCGACCAGCGCGCCCTTGAAGGCGGAGAACTGCGCGCCGCCGTGATCGGCCAGCACCGCGTCGCGCGTCGTGCCCTTGAGCCCGGCGAAGATGCCGACGAGGTTGTCGGCCTCCGGCCGGCCGGCGAGGCCCGCGACCTCCGAGGGGAGGGCGTCCGGGTCGGTCTTGGCCCGGCGCACCTTGCTGGCGATCGCGTCGGCATCGTCGGTGAGGTTGATGCGCGAATTGTCCGAGGCATCGGACTTCGACATCTTCTTGGTGCCGTCGCGCAGGCTCATCACGCGGGCGGCAGGTCCCCCGATCAGCGGCTCGGTGATCGGGAAGAACCCGGCGCCCGCATCGTGCCCGTGCGCGGCGATCGAGCCGGCGAAGTCGGTGTTGAACTTCTGCGCGATGTCGCGGGTCAATTCGAGGTGCTGCTTCTGGTCCTCGCCCACCGGCACGTGCGTCGCGCGGTAGGCCAGGATGTCGGCCGCCATCAGCACGGGATAGTCGTACAGGCCGATCGAGGCCGCCTCGCGGTCCTTGCCGGCCTTGTCCTTGAACTGGGTCATCCGGTTGAGCCAGCCGAGCCGCGCGACGCAGTTGAACACCCAGGCGAGCTCGGCGTGCTGCGGCACCTGGCTCTGGTTGAACACGATCGAGCGGTTCGGATCGATGCCGGCGGCCAGGAAGGCGGCCGTGACCTCGCGGATCTGGCCTTTGAGCGCCTCCGGGTCCTGCCACAGGGTGATCGCGTGCAGGTCGACGACGCAGTACAGGCACTGCGCCTCGCGCGCCTGCATCTCGACGAAGCGCTTGATCGCGCCGAGGTAGTTGCCGAGATGCAGGTTGCCCGTCGGCTGCACGCCCGAGAACACCAGTTCCTTGAACGCGGCCATCGGCGCGGTCCCTCGAATGCCGGGCCGAGGCGATCTCGCGTCCCTGGAAGGCCGGGTTTCTGGCACCCGGGGGACGAACCGGTCAAGGCGAGGGCTGCTAGGGCTCGCGATAGGCGCCTTGCGCGCTCGGGCAGAGGTCGAGCAGCACGCAGCGGCCGCAGGCGGGCTTGCGGTGGTGGCAGACCTGCTGGCCGTGCAGCATCAGGATCTCGTGGTTGTCGTAGAGGTCCTGCGCCGACCAGTCGGCCGGAAGCTGCGCCCGCAGGATCGGGTGCGAGGGGCCGACATCCACCTTCGCGCCGATCAGCCCGAGGCGCTGGGCGACGCGGTGGTGGTGGCTGTCCACCGGCAGCGCCGCCATGCGCAGCACCGAGAACGACAGCACCGCCGCGCTGGTCTTCGGCCCGACCCCGGGGATCGCCTCGAGCCAGGTGCGCGCCGCCTCGACCGGCATGTCGGCCAGGAAGGCGAGGGACAGGCTGCCGCGGCGCGCCTCGACCGCCCGGAGCACGGCCTGGATGCGCGGCGCCTTCAGCTCCGGCCAGGTCACGCCGCGGATGGTGTCCTCGATCGCCTCCACCGGCGCGGCGAGCATGTCCGCCCAATCGGGATAGCGGGCGCGCAGCGCCTTGAACGCGCGGCCCGAATCGGCGTTGCGGGTGCGGTGCGAGAGCAGCGACGACACCAGCTCCGAGAGCGGGTCGAGACTGTGGAAATACGGGATCGGGCAGCCGTAGACCGGGCACAGCCTGCGGTGGATCTCGAGCGCCTTCGCCGCGAGGTCGGCGGGCGCGTCCTCCGGGACCGCGGCGGTGGGGCGCGGCGGACGTTCGGCGGCGAAGAGGTCGTGGCGGTTCGCGCTGGGCATGAGGGCGGAATCCGCGAGGATTCCCGCCGGTTCCGCCCGCGCGACGTCGCAGGTCCACCGCGTCGGCGCGTCGACGTTACCGCGTCAGCGCGTAGATGTTCACGTCGAGCTTGTCGTCGGCCTTGTCGTTCAGGTCGGTGACGTACTCCTCGATGAAGCGGTCCTGGACGACGATGTCCTTGGCGTCGAGGTAGGTCGTCAGGGTCTCGTAGGTGCCGTCGATGTCGTCGTAGGAGCCCTTGTGCGGGAAGCGCAGGGCCTTGCCGGAGGGCGTCGTGCCGAAGTGCAGGCCGTCGGCGGCGCTCGGCGCGGGCTCGGGGGCGGAGGCCACCGGGATCATCGCCTCGTAGACGAAGCCGTCGTCGTCGGTGCGGGTGAAGACTGCGAGCGGGCGCCCGGTCGCGGCGATGCCGGCCTTGGCGAGGTCCGCCTCGATCTTGGCAAAGGCCTCCTTCAGGCTCGGCACAGCCTCCTCCCACTTCGCCTTGCCGGACAGGATCGCGGCGGGCTTGGCCGGCAGCGTCACCGCGTCGACGTCGTCGGCGTTGGCCGGGGTCTCCACCAGGGTCTTCCGCCCGGAGGCCTGAGCCGGGGACGGTGCCTGCGCCTGAGGCGGTGCCGGGGGCGGCGCCGGCGCGGGAGCGGGCGCCGACGGCAGGGTCGGCGACGTGATCGCCTTCTCGGGCGCGGGCGCGGACGACTTGTTCGGATCGGCGGGCGGGTTCGGCGCGGTCGTGGTCGGAAGCGGGTCCGTCACCGCGGGCGAGGGCGCCGTCGAGGCCGGCGGCGGGGGCTGCTCGGCAAGGACCGGCAAGGCCAGGACGGGAAGGACGGCGGCGCCGAGAAGGCCGGCGGCGAGCGTGAGGCGAGGGCGGGTCAAGGCAGCGCTCCGGCAAAGGCATCGAGGCGACGACCGAAGGCCGCCGCGGACCGAATCGGCACGGTCCCGTCACGCCCGAACGTAGTGACGAACACCGGTCTTCGCGAGACCGTCGATGCAGGTTCCCGAAGCGCGGCGTGCGGGCGCGGCGGATCTGCCACGCTCCGGCGCGCGCGGAGCCGCCCCTCGCGTCGGACGCCGGCCTTGCCATATACGGGGCCTCGACGACGGGCCGTTCGGAGGCCCGACCCCGCATCCCGCGACGACGCAGCTCGAACCACCATGGCCGCATGAGCGCACTCGCCCACAGACGCTTCCTGAAGATGCACGGCGCCGGCAACGCGATCGTGGTGCTGGACCTGCGCGGCAGCGGCGTCCGCGTCGCCGCCGCCGAGGCGCGTGCCATCGCGGCCGACCCGTCCTCGAGCTTCGACCAGCTGATGGTGCTGCACGATCCGCGAAGCCGCGGCACCGACGCGTTCATGCGGATCTACAACACCGACGGCTCGGAATCGGGCGCCTGCGGCAACGGCACCCGCTGCGTCGCCTACGCGATGCTCGACGACCCGGCCATGGCGCGCCCCGTCGAGACCGGGCGGCTGGTCCTGGAGACCGATGCCGGCCGCGTGGAGGTGAAGCGCGTCGCCGAGCGCTCCTTCACCGTCGACATGGGCCGCCCCCGGCTCGCCTGGAACGAGATCCCGCTGCGCGACCCCTTTCCCGACACGCGCCGGATCGAGCTGCAGATCGGGCCGATCGACGACCCGATCCTGCATTCGCCGGGCGCGGTGAACATGGGCAACCCGCACGCGGTGTTCTTCACCGACCGCGACCCGGACACGTTCGACCTCGGGCAGATCGGCCCGATGCTGGAGAACCACCCGATCTTCCCCGAGCGCGCCAACATCTCGATCGCGCAGGTCCGGGGGCGGGAAGCGATCAAGCTCCGGGTCTGGGAGCGCGGCGCCGGGCTGACGCTCGCCTGCGGGACGGCCGCCTGCGCCGCCGTGGTCGCCGCCTCACGCCTGCGGATGATCGGCCGGCAGGCCACCGTGAGCCTGCCCGGCGGCGAGCTGTTCGTGGAGTGGCGCGCCGACGACCACGTGCTGATGACCGGCCCGGTCTGCCTCGTCGCCGAAGGCCGCTTCGCCCCCGAATTGTTCGCGCAGGACGCCGCCTGATGACGGTCGAGACGCTGACCTTCGGCTGCCGGCTGAACACCGTCGAGGCCGAGGTGATGCGCGGCCATGCCGAGGCGGCATCGCGCGACCGCGACCTCGTCGTGGTCAACACCTGCGCCGTCACCACGGAAGCCGGGCGGCAGGCGCGCAAGGCGATCCGCCGCCTGCACCGCGAGCGGCCGGGCGCCGAGATCGTCGTCACCGGCTGCGGCGCGCAGATCGAGACCGCGGCCTACGCCGCGATGCCCGAGGTTGCCCGCCTCGTCGGCAACGGCGACAAGCTCTCCCCCGCCGCGTGGCAACCGGACCACGACCGTCCGCGCGATGCCGTGGGCGACGTGTTCGTCGCCCGCCACGCCGCGCCGACGCGGATCGCGGGCGTGGCCGGGCACACCCGCGCCTTCGTCCCCGTGCAGAACGGCTGCGACCACCGCTGCACCTTCTGCGTCATCCCGTTCGGGCGCGGGCACTCGCGCTCGGTGGCGCCCGCCGGGGTGATCGATCAGGTGGCGCACATCGTCGCCCATGGCAGCCGCGAGGTCGTGCTCACCGGCGTCGACCTCACCGCCTACGGCCGCGACCTCGCCGGCGCGTCCGAAAGCCTCGGCACGCTGGTGCTGGCGATTCTCGCCGCGGTGCCGGACCTCGCGCGCCTGCGCCTGTCCTCGATCGACTCGATCGAGGCCGACGACGCCCTGATGCGCGCGCTCGCCGACGAGCCCCGGCTGATGCCGCACCTGCACCTGTCGCTGCAGGCCGGCGACGACCTCGTGCTGAAGCGGATGAAGCGGCGCCATGCGCGGTCCGACGCGATCCGCTTCTGCCGGGAGGTGCGTCGGTTGCGGCCGGACGCGGTGTTCGGCGCCGACCTGATCGCCGGCTTCCCGACCGAGACCGAGGACCAGTTCGCCCGCTCCCTCGAGCTCGTCGCGGAATGCGGCCTGACGCATCTCCACGTCTTCCCGTATTCGCCCCGGCCGGGCACCCCGGCCGCGCGGATGCCGCCCGTGGCCCCCGAGATCGTCCGGGCGCGCGCCGCCCGCCTGCGCGCGGCGGGCGG